>JANOYJ010000062.1:0-11703 GCA_031428815.1 Phyllobacterium sp. | reverse complement strand
GTTTCGCCAAAGCAATAGCGGCACCAAAGCGCCGATTCGAGTGCGAGGCCCGTCACGTCTTTGCCCTCTTTCAAGCGGTCGGCAATCGTCGGGATGATAAATTTCGGCTGACGATTTGATCCGTCAAGGCAAAGCCGCGATATTGTGTCCGCGATCTTCGGATTCGAGAAACGCCGGACTATCAGTTTGTAATAGTTATCAATATTCGTATCTGGCACCGGCGGGACGGAAGGGACGATTTCGTCGAACTCAATCTTGTCAAGGAAGCCTTTGACAAGTTCATTCTGCATGGCTTCATGGACGAAATGAATGTCCATCAAGGCTGCCGGATAGGCGATAACGGCATGGCCACCGTTCAAAATACGGATCTTCATCAACTCGAACGGAGAGACATCCGGAACAAATTGAACGCCGACTTTTTCGAGCGCCGGTCGTCCGCACGTAAACGTGTCTTCCAGGACCCATTGCTTGAAGCCTTCACAGAAGACCGGCCAATTGTCTTGAATGTCAAAGTCCTTTTCGAGCACGGCGCGTTCGCGGTCGGTCGTTGCAGGTGTGATGCGGTCAACCATGCCGTTTGGAAAGGCGACGTTGGCCTTTACCCATTTGGCGAGTTCCGGATCGGCAAGCTCTGCGAGACCAACCACCGAATTGCGCGTCACGGCGCCGTTATGCGGAATGTTGTCACACGACATGACGGTGAAGGGAGGAATACCCGCATCGCGGCGGCGGATGAGGCCGGCGAGCAGGAGGCCGAACACAGTCTGCGGCTTATCAAGATTGACGGCATCGCTTTGGATATGGGAATGCCCGGTGTCAAATTTTCCGGTGGCCGAATTGATGTAATAGCCGCCTTCGGTGATCGTGAGCGAGGCGATCTTGATGGCGGGGTTGGACAGTGTAGCGAGCAGCGCGTTGGTGTCACCCGGGGTAAGGTAGTCGATCATCGCGCCAGTGACGCGGGCGGAACTTTCGTTAGCCTCCTGCTCGACAACGGTTGTGAACCAGTCTTGCACCAGCAACTTTTGGCGCATTTCTTCATCTGCCACGCGTACACCCGCACCCACCAGCGCGAAGTCATGGCTTTCGCCGAGATTGAACAAATCATCGAGATAGACGGCTTGATGCGAACGGTGGAAATTGCCAACGCCAAAATGGATAATACCGGCGCTGAGAGAGGCCCTGTCGTAAAGAGGGATAGCGGCGGTCTTGGCGACATCTTTCAGAGTTGCAGATGAAATACGCGTTGCCATGTCAGTCCTCTTGCTCGTTGAATTGCCGCCGTTACAAACTTTGGCCCTAGCAAAGACCAAGCCTCTGCCTTGGACCGATGCCGTTACTGGAAGCGGTCCTTGTCATGTCCTATTAGCGGATCGCCAATCCATCCTTGCCGAAACGATGGATGCGGCTGGCATCCGGTGTCAGGAATATCTTCGCACCGGGATTGACCGCAAATTCACCATCGGCGCGTACCGTCATCATGCCGCAAGGACCGGCATCAACATGCAGAAACGTGTCTGAGCCCAAGTGCTCGGCAAGCCTGATTTTCGCTTCCCAATCGCCCGACTTTTCCGAGATGGCAAGATGTTCCGGGCGAATGCCAATGGTAGTGGCATTGTATTTCTCGGCAGGTTTACCGTCGATCAAGTTCATTTTGGGCGAGCCGATAAATCCGGCAACAAACAATGTATCCGGCTTGTTATAAAGATCAAGCGGCGAGCCGACTTGTTCGATATTGCCCCGGTTCAACACAACGATGCGATCCGCCATGGTCATAGCTTCCACCTGATCATGCGTCACATAGATCATGGTCGCGCCGAGGTCTTGGTGCATTTGCATGATTTCAAGACGCATGTTGACGCGCAGCGCCGCATCGAGATTTGACAGCGGTTCGTCGAATAGAAAACCCTCGGGATTGCGTACAATCGCGCGTCCAATGGCCACGCGCTGGCGCTGACCGCCGGAGAGTTGGCGCGGCTTGCGGTCGAGATATTCGGTCAGATTGAGCGTCGCCGCTGCCTTGGCGACTTTGGCCTCGATTTCTTCCTTGGGCAGTCCCGCCATTTTCAGACCGAAGGAAATGTTGCCACGCACGCTCATGTGTGGATAGAGCGCATAGGATTGGAACACCATGGACAGGCCGCGCTTTGACGGGGCTTCGTCCGTCATATCTCTCCCGTCGATATGAATGGCGCCAGACGTCAGATCTTCCAAGCCTGCGATCATCCGCAGCAATGTCGACTTGCCGCAACCCGATGGTCCGACGAAGACAACGAACTCGCCGTTCTTGATGTCGAGATCCGCACCCGGAATGATGACGGTATCACCAAAGGCTTTGCGTGCTTTCTTGAGAGAAATCGTGCCCATTTTATTTTACCGCTCCAAATGTAAGACCGCGAACAAGTTGTTTTTGTGCAAACCAGCCGAGCACAAGAATGGGTGCAATGGCCATGGTGGAAGCCGCCGATAGTTTGGCCCAGAAAAGGCCTTGGGGTGCAGAGAAGCTCGCGATGAATTGCGTCAGCGGTGCAGCATCTTTGGTCGTTAAAGCCAAAGTCCAGAATGACTCATTCCAAGCCAAAATGATGTTGAGCAAAACTGTTGAAGCGATGCCGGGTATGGCCATTGGTGCGAGAACATACAGAAGCTCCTTGCCAAGTGAAGCACCATCCATGCGGGACGCTTCCAAAATTTCACCAGGAATTTCTTTGAAGTAAGTATAGAGCATCCAAATGATGATCGGTAGATTAAGCAACATTAGCACTGTGATAAGTGCGCCACGCGTATCGATCAGCCCGAAGTCGCGGAAAATCAAATAAACAGGAATGAGCGCACCAACAGGTGGCATCATTTTTGTGGAAAGCATCCACATCAGCAAGTCTTTAGTTCTGCGGCCCGGAGCAAAGGCCATGGCCCACGCCGATGGGACCGCAATGACCAACGCAACCAGTGTAGAGCCCAACGACAGATAGATCGAGTTCAGAGCAAACCCAAGGTAATCAGATCGCTCTTGAACGATCCTGTAGTTTTCCAATGTCCAGTCGAAGTTCAGGAACTTTGGTGGCAAAGCGACGGCTTCAGCTTCGGTTTTGAAGCTCGTCAAAATGGTCCAGAAGATCGGGAAGAAAATCAACATACCCACTGACCACGCTAAAACGGTGACGATGATTTTGCGTTGAGTTGTGACTTTGCGTGCCATGATTATGCGTCCAGGTTTTTGCCAATCATCCGCATCAGGAAGAAGGCTACAATGTTTGCGAGGATGACGGCGATGATACCACCGGCTGAAGCGCCGCCAATGTCATTGGCAAGCAAACCGTATTGATAGACGAGGAAAGGAAGATTTCCTGCAGTGCCTGCTGTGCCCGTGACATAGATTTCTGCGAACACGTTGAGCAGGAAAATGGTTTCGATCAGGATGACGACAGTCATTGGGCGAATGAGATGCGGCAACACGATGTACCAGAAGTATGACAGCGCAGGCGTGCCATCCATTTCTGCGGCTTCTTTTTGTTCTTCATCAAGTGACTGCAACGATGTGAGCAAAATGAGAGTCGCAAACGGTACCCATTGCCAAGATACCATCATAACAACAGCAACGAGCGGATGGTGAGCGAACCAATCTATGGGCTGCAAGCCAACTGCTTTAAATATGTAAGCAAACATGCCGGTAACCGGGTTGAGCATCATGTTTTTCCACACGAGAGCGGAAACGGTAGGCATGACGAGGAAAGGCGCAATCATCATAATGCGCACGAAACTGCGGCCATAGAAGGCTTGGTCCAGTAGAAGGGCCAACAAGGTTCCGAAAACCACGCTGATGCCAAGCACCCAGCCCACAAGCTTAAGAGAATTCCCCATGGCACGGAAGAAAGCGGGGTCGGTCAGAAAGTAGGTATAATTTGAGAACCCAGCCAAGCAACGGTTGGCTCCATCAGTCAATTGACCGGGCGTCATCAATGAGCAAGCCACATTTGGGTCCAGCAAATTGTAACGCAAAAATGAAAAATAGATCGTCATTGCAAGGGGAACAATCATCCACAAGAACAATGCGATTACGGAAGGTGAGACAGCCAATTTACCAAGGGCGCGTGTTTGCTGCGTGGCCATTCTGATCACCATAAATGCCAAAGATTAATCGAAAGACAGGCTTGGCTGCCCGACCAAAAATAGGCCGGGCAGCCAGATTCCATGGAGGAAAAAGTTACTTAATGTAACCAGCTTTAGTCATTACACGGGTGGAAGCGTCTTGTGCTTCAACCAAC
Organism: Phyllobacterium sp.; assembly: GCA_031428815.1. Taxonomy (GTDB): domain Bacteria; phylum Pseudomonadota; class Alphaproteobacteria; order Rhizobiales; family Rhizobiaceae; genus JANOYJ01. The sequence continues at coordinate 7,438 of JANOYJ010000062.1, read as the reverse complement.
GCTTGATCAACGGTCTTTTCGCCAGAAAGAGCTGCGGCGAAAATTTGGCTTACTGTTGTGCCGAGATCAGCAAACTCAGGAATAGCAATCCACTGCGCGCCGCTGTAAGGCGTTGGCTGTGAGGATGGCTGTGCTGTGTTAACGGACAGGATTGCATCAAGTGTCATTTTCGCAAATGGCACCTTGGCATATTCTGGGTTTGCATAGAGCGAGGTACGTGTGCCTGGAGGTGCAGATGCCCAACCTTGCTTTGATGCAACGAGTTCAGAGTAAGCCTTGCTGGTTGCCCAGCCTACGAACTTTTGTGCAGCATCGTTCTTCTGCGTACCGGCTGGAACTGCGAGCGACCATGCCCATAGCCAGTTGCCACGGTTGCCGTTGCCAGTGTCTGGAGCCAGAGCAAAGCCAACTTGGTCATGGTATTTAGCTTGCTTCGGATCTATCAAAGCTGAAGCTGATACGGTCGCGTCAATCCACATGCCGCATTTACCGGCAAGGTAAAGCGCCATTGTTTCGTTGTAGCCATTGCTCGACACGCCTGGAGGTCCATTTTCCTTCATCAAGTCGACGAAGAATGTCAGAGCTTTCTTCCATTCAGGTGAATCAAACTGTGGTTTCCAGTTTTCATCGAACCAGCGTGCGCCAAAGGCGTTACCGAGAGCGCCTTGAACAGCGCCGCCTTCACCCCAACCTGGCTTACCGCGCAAGCAAATGCCGTAGATTTCTTTTTCTTTGTTGGTGATCTTGCCTGCGATCGCCGCAACTTCATCCCAAGTTGGCTTTTCTGGCATTTTCATGCCCGTGGCATCAACGAGATCCTTACGATAGAAAATCATTGAGCTTTCGGCATAGAACGGTGCAGCCATCAACTTACCATCAACTGACAATGCGGCAGCAATTGTCGGGATCAAATCAGCTGGATCTTCAACACCGGTTATTGGGTTCAACCAGCCTTTTTTGCCCCAGATCGGAACTTCATAAGTACCAATCGTCAGAACGTCGAACTGGCCGCCCTTGGCCGCGATGTCCGTCGTCACTTTTTCACGAAGAACGTTTTCTTCGAGTGTCACCCATTCCAGCTTAATGTCTGGATTTTTGGATGTAAAATCGTCTGTGAGGCCCTGCATGCGGATCATGTCACCGTTGTTCACAGTAGCGATGGTCAGCGTGGTTTCGGCCTGCGCTACGCTGATCATCGCGATCATCGAAGCGGCACCCAAAATAACTGATCTAAGTTTCATTGAATATCTCCCAAAGTGCCAAAGTGAGCATTTGCCTTGGCTTTGAGCAAATACTCACCGCCTAAGAAATTAGTCAAGATAGATTCGTTGCTGCAACGCACCAAATGAGCGCCGGACAGGCAGCATGCGCGAGGCCGCCTATTTCTCGGCGAGCAAGGCTTCTGCGGTTACCTCATCGGTGATGAGACCGTTAATGATGCGGCGATGGATCGCGCCGGAAATGCCCGGAAGCTTCTTCACGCCCTTTGCGATGGCGACAACCAGCGACTTCTCACGAGACGGGATCGGCGCGGAGGCAACGCGATCGTTGGTCATGCCTTCAAAGACACGCCCATCGCGGTCGAACGACCAACCGACAATTTCGCCAACGCCGCCACTTTTTTGCAATGCCTTCAATTCGGGTTCGGTGATGAAGCCGTCTTGATAAAGCGGGGCATCATTGCTGAGATCGCCAATACCCAGGAACGTGATATTCGCTTTTGCCGCAAGATCCAGCGTCGTTTTTATCATCGGCTGTTGATGCAGAAGGTCACGTTCTTCACGCGAAGTCGCGAAAACCGGCAATGGCATAGGATAAGATCGGGCTTTTACCGTGTCAGCGAGATTAAAAATGACGTTATAGAAGGCAGCTGAGCCATCCGGCGTGATATTTCCGGTCAAGGAGACGATCCGGTGTTGCGGACAATCCATCTTCGGCAATTGGTCAATCGCCGCCTTCAACGTGCGCCCCGTTCCGATCGCCATGATGATCGGCTCGGAGGAACGTAGCCATTTTTCAATTTCCATGGAAGCGGCCTGTGCCACGCCTATTGTGGTCGACGTGGAGGTTTCATCGCTCGGCACGACTTCGGCAAAATCCAAGGCGAAGGCGGATTTCAGCCGTTCGGCGAGTTCAAGGCAATTGGCAATGGGATGATCCAGCCGCACCTTGACCAACCCTTCAGACATTGCCAGCGAAACGAGACGCTGGGCGGATTGGCGCGAGACGCCCAGCTTGGTGGCGATTTCTTCCTGGGTATTTCCGGCAATATAATAGAGCCAGCCCGCACGCGCCGCGTCGTCCAACCGGTTATTGCCACTTTCGGAACGAAGGCTCATTTGACGCTGATTACCACCCTTGAGAAAAGCGTAGCATGTATGAGCAAATATTCAATCGGTGAAAACTTGCTCATTACAATTTTCAATCTGCCAGCATTTCGTCTTGGCGGCGGCGCAGTTCGACGATTTTCGAAGAAGCATCCGGCGCGGCATTCGCATAGGTAATGAGTTCACCCTTGCGGACCGGCGCGGTGACTTTGCCGCCGTCAATCAGGCCACACGGAACAGCACTTGCCGCCTTGGCATCACCGCGCGTCATAATGTGTGAGCGGTACATATATTCGCCTATCGAGTCGAACTTTTCGCCCGGCATCAAATCGCGTTTTGCCAAGGCGCACACATCGGCTACCGGCACCGGCAACGGCACCATATCGGCCTTGCCATAAAGCACGGCCCGCGCACACGTTAGCGGCACTTCAAGACTTGTGAGATGGTACGGGCGGTGGAAAGTAAAATAAGGCCCCTCGCCCATTTTCAAATCTTCCATGCGCTCACGAATACGCGGGTGGCGCATCTCGGCGACGACGAAGACGCCGGGGGCGACGCCCTTGCCGATCGAGAAGTCGACGACGCCCTTACGCGACAGCACACCGCCGTCTTCTTTGGGCACAAGGATCTTCGACAATTGTTCTTTGGTGGCCGACGGGCCGTGCATGCCGGGGACATCCGGGATCAATCCGGTGGCATTGGCAATCGCCGTCATCTCGACCATGGTTTTCGACCCGTCGACAAACTCGACCAGCATACGCGGGTTCATATTGCGGCGGCGGGCCTCTTCTTCATACATGTCCGGCGTCGCATCATAGTTGAGCGGATTGTTCTTGCCCTTGCCAGCGGAGACAATCGTATGGCCGAGCGCAGACACAAATTCGATGAGTTCCATGCAGGCAGAGGGTTCATCGCCCGCGCCGAGCGAATAGACGACGCCGAGCCGGTCAGCCTCATGTTTCAGATAAGCACCAATCGTGACATCCGCTTCTACATTCATCATGACGAGATGCTTGCCATGCTGCATGGCCATCAGGCCGATTTCAGCGCCGACGCCGGGGCGGCCAGTTGCGTCTATCAAGACATCAATCAGCGGATTTTGCGCCACCAAGCTCGCATCCGCCGTCGCGCCGATATGGCCGGACTCAATGGCTGCCATGAGCGCGGCTGCGCTTCCAGCTTCTTTGACCCTGTCGGCATTGCCCGTGGCCATTTCTGCTGCCTTGGACACACGCCCCGTGCGGCTGTCAGCGACTGCGACAACGTCAACCCCATGCATATGGGCAACTTGGCTAAGAATATCCGTACCCATCTCGCCGCATCCGATGAGGCCGATACGAATGGGGTTACCGGTCTGGCCGCGCAGATAGAGATCACGGGCGAGGCCGATACGGTGGACATTGGTCATGAGAAGCCTTGCATATTCGCGGCGCTCCTAACACGCGTCCTCGACAATATCTATAGTTTGACGACGACCCGACCAAGAACAGCACCCTTCACGATGTCCATACCAAGGCGCGGCAGATCATGCAGCGTTGCTTCGCTTATCATTGTCTCTAGTTTTTCCATGGATAGACTGCTCGCAACACGATCCCAAGCGCGGATACGATTGGCATAAGGTTGCATAACAGAATCGATTCCGAGGAGGTTCACACCGCGAAGGAGGAAAGGAATAACGGTCGTCGGCACGGCAGTGCCGCCGGCAAGACCGACTGCTGCGACCGATGCGCCATACTTCATCTGACCCAGCACCCGCGCCAGCATTGAGCCACCAACGGCATCAATGCAGCCCGCCCAAGTTTCAGATTCCAGAGGACGATTGCTGACTTCGGAAAGTTCCGCGCGGGCGACGATCCGGGTTGCGCCCAAGTCCTTCAAATAGCCTTCGGCCTCAGGCCGCCCCGTAACCGCCGCCACTTGATACCCACTTTTGGCGAGGACCGCGACGGCGACCGAACCAACACCGCCTGCCGCGCCTGTGACCAAGACTTCGCCCTTGTCCGGCGTCAGTCCATGCGCTTCCAATGCCTCCAGCGCCAAGACAGCTGTTAATCCCGCCGTGCCAACGGCCATGGCTTGCCGTGTTGTCAGACCTTTCGGCAACGGCACGAGCCAATCCGCTTTGACCCGCGTTTTTGTGGCATAGCCGCCCCAGCGCACTTCGCCCACGCGCCAACCGGTTAAAATGACTTTATCACCGGGTTTGTATCGCGGGTCTGATGAGGTCTCAACTGTCCCGGCAAAATCTATCCCCGGCACGTGAGGGTAGGTCCGTACGAGCCCGCCCTGCCCGGTCAGACACAAGCCGTCCTTATAATTGATCGTCGAATAGCTGATCGCGACGGTGACGTTACCCTCGGGTAAAAGCGCATCGTCCAGTTCGCGCACATTTTGTGAAATGGTGCCGTCTTCGGCACGGTCGACGACAAGGGCAGTGAAAGTCATGGCAAGGCTCCCGGATTCCAATCCGGTAAGCCTAGGCAATCAGAGACGCCCTGCCAATAGGAACAAAGAACGTGTTAATGCGCGCTCAGCAGTTTGTCTGCTTTCGTGCCGGAAATTCGTGCCTTTTGGTCCCGTCTGGCCGCGGCCTTTCAGCCAAGGGTGCCACGCAAAAATTTAATTAATCGGTCCGAAATTCGGGCCTTTCAACCGCGGTGCAGGAAGCGTTTGCAACATAGTGGCGATGCTTTCTTCACTGATGCCCTCTTGCAATTCCGTAGACCAGACGCGGAAGGAATTGAGTTCATAAGATCCAAAAGACGTGATCATCGCAACATCGGACGCATCCGAGCCGCGGACCATCAGGATACGGCCGATTCTTGGCTTATTGTAACGCGCATCAACTGTGTACCAGCTTCCGCCGAGAAAAACCTCGAACCATGCGCAGAAATCATCAAAGCCACTATCCGCCACACCAATGTCGCCGAGATAGCCGCTGGCATAGCGGGCGGGAATGTTCATCGCCCGGCACAGGCTGACCCCGAGATGCGCAAAGTCGCGGCAGACGCCGGTTTTTTCTTCAAGGACATTCAACGCCGTTTTGTCGGGGCGGCCGAACTTATAGCCAAAGGTTACATGGCCATGAACAAAATTGCTGATCGCTTTGACCCGGGTCCAGCCCTCGGGAACTTGCCCGAATTGCTTCCACGCAAACTCTGCCATCTTGTCTGAGTCACAATAGCGACTGGCCGTGATGAAATTCAGCGTCTCGTAGGGCAGGTCTTGAACGCGGTGCTGCGTTTCGAATTCCGGGATATAGTCCGGCAGTCCATCGACTTCCACCACACTGTCGGACCAATATGTTGTCGTTCCTGGCGTCGCGACGGTGCGCGAGATACGGTTTCCGTAACCGTCTATATATTCGACAATTGTATCCGGCCCCGAAGAGCGGACCTTGTCGACCCCGAACATGCGTCCTGAATAACTGGAATGGGTGGAGAGTGCCATGAGCATAGGCACCGGCGCTACACACGTCACTAAAACTTCGAAGCCTATGCGTACAAGCATGTATAATCCGCCTACTCTTTGTGCTGGCTCCCTGCGCTATAAGTAAAGGCACATGGCGTGCCGCACAAGCGTTCTTAAAAATTAGATGCTTTGAGGAAAGGCGGGGAGCGCCTATGTGTGATTCATGGCCGCACTCATCTCGATAACGCATATCACACGCTATACCTACGATCGCCCGGTCGAGTTCGGCGAGCATCGTTTGCTGGTCAGACCACGCGACGGACATGATTTGCGGGTTATTTCCGCGCACCTTTCCATATCACCACCATCGACCTTGCGTTGGCATTTCGACACATTCGGCAATTCGGTCGCCCATGTGCATTTTTCCGAAGCGGCCGATCATCTCGAAATCCGCAGTGATCTGCTCCTTAAGCGGTACGAGCAAAACGCCCTGCCCGAACAACAGGACAGCGCACAGCACCGGATGCCTCTGGCCTATAGTGATGAAAATTTGATCGATCTTGCACCATTTATCCCGATGGAATTTCCCAGTGAAAGGGAGGCGCTTGGACGCTGGCTGGACGAGGCCTTCCCGAACCGACCGACAGACGTTTACGGGTTCTTGAAATCGCTCAGCGGCATTATTCATAGCGCCCTCTCCTATTCGCGGCGTGAGGAACGCGGGACACAAAGCGCGATGGCCACAATCGTGAAACAGACCGGAACATGCCGGGACTTCGCTTTCCTTTTCATGGAGTGCGCCCGGTTCTATGGTTTTGCAGCGCGTTTTGTAACCGGATACCTTCATGTTCAGGATCGCGACGATGAAATACCATCCCTGACCGGGGGCGGATCAACCCATGCCTGGGCAGATATATATGTGCCAGGTGAGGGTTGGATGGAATTTGATCCGACAAATCTCATTGAAAACAACCAAGCGCTCATTCGCATTGATGTCACGCGAACGCCTTATCAGGCAACCCCGATCAGCGGCACTTACAATCACGAGGACGGGCAGTTTTTGGGTATGTTTGTCAGTGTGGCGGTGCGTGAATTGCAGGAGGACGAATGATGCTACATGAAGGATCGATGACGATGGAAGCAGAAATCCTCGCGGCACTGCATGGACTTGCGGCGGCCTTCAATGCGCGCGACATTGATCGCGTCATGACTTTCTTCGCGCCCGACTGTAGTTTGGACATGCCGCGCGGAACCGAGCCCCACGGGACGCGGTTCGAAGGCTTCGAGCAGGTGAAAAAAGGCCTGACGGGGCGCTTTGAAACCACTCCTGATGTGCAGTACGGTGACGTGGAGCACTTTGTATCGGGCGATTGCGGCATGTCAAAATGGCTTCTCACCGGCACAAAGCTCACTGGTGAGAAGGTGATCGTGCGGGGTTGCGACTTCTACACGTTTCGAAGCGGACTGGTTGTCCGTAAAGACGCATATTGGAAGATTGTTGAGTGACGAACCGACGTTTTATAAGCTGAATGGATGACAGGAAATGGCGCGCCCTAAGAGATTCGAACTCCTGACCCCTAGATTCGTAGTATTAGGGTCTCTGGATTATCTACTACTATTATTGAAGCGTCTAGCCTATGCAGCTCCTGAGGAGCAATGAGATACAAACTTTTTTCAATTTATAAACAATGGCTTAGGCG
>JANOYJ010000061.1:0-2040 GCA_031428815.1 Phyllobacterium sp. | reverse complement strand
CCTTTGTCTACTTGATCCCCATCCTGATCCTGTTCGGTTTGGGCGCCGCCCCTGCCCTCATCGTCACCGTCATCTTCGCCATGCCGGCCCCGGTGCGCATGACCTATCTCGGCATTACTTCTATCCCGAAGCCGATGATCGAAGCCGGTGAAAGTTTTGGCGCGACCAAGCGGCAATTGCTCTGGAAAGTCGAACTTCCCGCCGCCCTGCCGTCGATCATGGCAGGCCTTACCCAATGTATCATGCTCTCGCTCTCGATGGTGGTCTTCGCCACGCTGATCGGTGCGCCGAGCCTTGGCAATCCGGTGAACAAGGCGCTTGCCAATCGCAACATTCCGCTCGGCATTGAAGCCGGTCTGGCATTGGTCATCCTTGCGATCATCCTCGACCGGATGCTGGCGCAAAAAGCGGGAGCCAAAAAATGAACGTTCCGCTGAAACCTGCCGTCGAATTCAAAAACGTCGACATCATTTTCGGCAGTCGCGCCAAAGAAGCGCAGGACATGCTGGATCAAGGCAAAACCCGCGCCGAAATCCTCGCCGCCACCGGCTCTGTACTCGGTGCGGCGGGTGCCAATCTCGTTGTCAATGAAGGCGAGATTTCCGTGCTCATGGGCCTGTCGGGTTCTGGAAAATCGACATTGCTGCGCGCCGTCAACGGTCTCAACAAGGTCACGCGCGGCAAGGTCATCGTCCACGGCGCGCATGGCGACACCGATGTTGTCTCGTGCAGCGAGGACGAGCTGCGCAAAGTCCGCCGCGGCGCGGTCGCCATGGTGTTCCAGCAATTCGCGCTCTTGCCTTGGCGCACCGTCGCGGAAAATGTCGGCCTTGGCCTCGAACTTTCCGGCGTGCCGGAAGCCGAGCTGAAAACCCGCGTCGCCAAACAGCTCGATCTTGTCGGCCTCACCCAATGGGCCGATAAGTACGCGCATGAACTCTCCGGCGGCATGCAGCAGCGGGTAGGCCTTGCCCGCGCCTTCGCCACCGAAGCGCCGATCCTGTTGATGGACGAGCCTTTCTCGGCCCTCGACCCGCTCATCCGCACCAAGCTGCAGGACGAACTTCTCCAACTGCAAAAGACCCTGAAAAAGACCATCATCTTCGTCAGCCATGATCTGGAAGAAGCCCTGAAAATCGGCTCGACCATCACGATCATGGAAGGCGGCCGCATCGTCCAGTCCGGCAAGCCGGAAGACATTGTGCTGCGCCCCGCCAATGATTACGTCCGCGAGTTCATCGCCAATGTGAACCCGCTCTCGGTGTTGACGGCATGGCACGTCATGCGCGACGCACGTGATCTGGAAAAGGCAGGCGAAGGCTGGGTCTGGCTGGACCGGCGCAAAACCACCCGCTTCAAACTCGACAAAGACGGCACCGTCATCGACGCCGAGCGCAACGGTCAAAAATCGACATGGGTCTCCTGCAACCAGGCCGAAGACGCCGTCGACGAGACCCAACACCCCGTCTTCTGGGCCAGCCCCGCCACCTCGCTCCGCACAGTCATGCTCGCCATGCACAAAAGCCACACCGCCCCGGTCGGCCTGTTTGACGATCAGAGCCGGTTTGTCGGGGCGATAGGGGTCAGGGATGTGCTGCAGGCGGTGTTGCGGCGGGAGGGGTGAGGATCAGCCCGCGTTGGATGGACCGTCCACGTCATTCAACTTTTACAAGTTGCTCCGGCAACCGAGCCTCAAAAACACTTGCAAATTCTTCGTCGGTCCATGCACCCCCGCCATAGTCGCTGTGGTCGTGACAAAAGAGGCCGCCATTGGATGAAAATGCAAAATAGGGTCCGACAAAGGGACATGTAGGCAAGTAGTAGGTCCTAATAAACGGGTTCTCTTCCCATTCCCGTTTGATGAAAATGAAGCCCCGTGTTCCCTCAATAAACCACGGCCGCAGCCCAAAAGATGTAAACTGTTGGTCAATAATTTCGCGCATGTGGAGGATTGCGGCTAGCGCATCGTCTCGAAGGGTCGCGTATGTGCTGATGTTAAAGTGTATTGAGCGATGACGAAGCGCCATCAACTCACGGAAC
>JANOYJ010000060.1:0-2702 GCA_031428815.1 Phyllobacterium sp. | reverse complement strand
GCCAAGTCGCGCTCGCGGGTGGCAGGATTGGTGATGTCGCCATCGTCGATCAACAGCGTCTGGATGGTCACGCCGCTGGCCTCGAACGCTTGGCGGATTTTGGCGAGATAGTCGGGGTCTTGACGCGCGAAATGGAAGTGACAAATCTCGACCCGGGTGTAGCCCCGCTTGGCAAGTTCCATCGGCAAATCTTCAAACGCCACACTCCCCGCGCCGAATGTCGGCTGCGCGACACCGGTCGGGATGTCACCGGGACCATTGGCATAGGTCACGCCGAGGAGATTATGCAGGCTCCATGTGGAGACGGCGATGGGGGGAGATGTGGGCATCGGGTGGCTCCGTGGAGACTTAATTGGTCATAATTGACGCGAGATGCGCTTGCACCGTTTTTGGATTTCATGAACTATTTTTGGAATAATGTCGTGGTCTCCCGTCGGCAGGTTGGCGATGTCGTCCGCGACTTTTTCAAGAGATACTTCTGTTTTGGAGATCAATTCATCGACCCGTTTCAGCGTCGAGCTTGCACGGAGTCCGACATCATTTGCAAATTTTTTCCAGTCTGCGCCGGTTAGATTGGCGGCATTATCGCGGTCCGAGATTTTTTGCGGAAGCAAATGATTCACGAATGAATAGACGTTTGCGCATAGCAGATCATAAAGTGGTGCAAGTTTTGCCGAGCCGCCCGCGCCAATTAGAATCGAGTAGTTTTTTGCGTGAGAGTCCGCGTTGCAGATGAGGACATTGAAAATCACTCCATCGAGAAGTTTCAGTCGTTCTCCAGGCGATACCAAGTCGCGAACTGCATTAAACATGGTAACCAGACTTGGCCCCTTTTCACCCGTAGTCGATGGTCGTTCATACTTTCTCGCGGGAAAGTGTCCAAGAATTTGGCAGAAATCCTCTTGATGAATGCGGCGGACTATTTGGTCCTTGTCCTTAGCACGATCATAACGCTTGACGAGAATATAAGACCGGTTTCCAGCTTTTCCTGTATCCACCTCTGCGGCGTCCAAGCCACATGCGATAGCAAGCCTCATGCAAAATGCTTCGTTTTGGACACTTCCGTTGAGCCGCTTGGTGTCGGGCTTGATGATATGAGTGGACGGGGTTCCATCGACTGGAATGCCCATGGTTCCATCAATGTCGATGAAGATTGGAAGTTTGTCTTGAACGCCCGCAAGCGACATTGAAACACCGCGCTCACCGATGAGGAACGGTTTCTTTGGAAGTTCATCCAATATTTTTTTAAGGACAGCAGCGTTTGGAACGGGTGAAAAATTATTGCCCGATTTGCGTGGCGTGCCAATCGACATGGCGCCCGCCGTATCGCGGCCGATACTCTGCAGAATGCCAACTACATCCTGAGGTGACTGCCTTAACTGTTGTGAGATTGCGGACAGGTGGCTTTCAGGGAGTAAGTTTGCAAGCCAAGGTATTAATAGCTCGGCTGGGAAAGGACCTCCGCCAAGCGGCATAGATAGCGAAATAGGAAAGGCAAATTTTCGCGCCTCCCATGCCTTATCATAACGAAGCTTCAGACCATCATCATCGTAGAGTTCGGCAACGGGGTAGTTCTCAAAGAAGATTGTGGTCATGATTGACTTCTTCGAGAGAAATCGGGAAGGAAATCAAGTCCATCGTCATCTTTTGAAGAACTCGCCGACTGGACATCGTCCTTCTTGTTTATCAGGTCGATTCCCAATTCCCGCGCTGCAATGAGCGCCTTCTCAAGGTGACATGAAGGCTTCCCGTTTTCGAGATCAACGATAAAACGATCGCCGGTTCCGCAACGGGTGGCGAGCTCAATCTGAGTAATCCCGAGCTTTTTTCTATAGCGACGGATAAGAGCGCCAAATTCTTTTGCTGTGTTGAGCATGCTTCAACCTCAGTGGTTTTATCAAAATCGCACCGTACGGGAAGATTTTACAAAAATCAAACAATTCTTACCTATCGGGAATAAAATTGGTAAACAAACAAAAGAATACCGATCAGGAAGAAAATTTAAACACCTGTCGTTCTCAATCCCGCAGCAATTCATTAATGCTCGTCTTGCCCCGCGTCTTGTCATCCACCGTCTTCACAATCACCACGCAATACAGCGATGCCCCCGGTTCGCCGTTGGGCGCGGGTTTGCCGGGGAGTGTTCCGGCGACCACCACCGAGTTTGCCGGGATTTCGCCGTAACTGATTTCGCCCGTGGCGCGGTTGACGATTTTGGTACTTTGGCCGAGATAGACGCCCATGCCGAGGACCGCGCCTTGGCGCACGATGCAGCCTTCGACGACTTCCGAGCGCGCACCGATGAAGCAATTGTCTTCAATGATGGTCGGCCCTGCCTGCATCGGCTCCAACACGCCGCCAATGCCGACGCCGCCGGAGAGATGCACATGGCTGCCGATCTGGGCGCAGGAGCCGACGGAGGCCCACGTATCGACCATCGTGCCTTCGCCGACATAAGCGCCGAGATTGACGAAAGACGGCATCAGAATCGCGCCCTTGGCGATGTAGGCCGAGCGACGGACGATAGCACCGGGCACCGCACGAAAGCCAGCTGCGCCGAATTCATTCTCGCCCCAGCCCGCGAATTTCAGCGGCACCTTGTCATACCCTTGCGCCAGCGAGCCCTCCGCCGTGGTGAATGGCATAATCGCATTGTTCTCCAGCCGGAAAGACAGAAGCACGGCTTTCTTCAGCCATTGGTT
>JANOYJ010000059.1:0-1785 GCA_031428815.1 Phyllobacterium sp. | reverse complement strand
CGGACTTGGCGCTCTTCGAGAAATGCTTTGCGGACATCATGGCGCGTCATGCGCTGAGGGCCGCTTAATAATGACAAAAACCGTCGAAAGTGCTGGTAAAATGCGCCGGAATGCCTATGTAAAACAGCAATCCGATACGCCAAACCGTATCAAAGACTGCGGGGCCTTGAACCCCGAAAGCCAGGAGAATTAAAAGATGGCCGCCGTACAGGAAACCATCGATCAAGTCGCGCTGATTGACGTTGATCAATATAAATATGGTTTCGAAACCATCATCGAAAGCGACAAGGCACCGATCGGGCTTGACGAAAGCACCGTGCGCTTCATTTCGGCCAAAAAGAACGAGCCGGAATGGATGCTGACCTGGCGTCTGGAAGCCTTTGCCCGTTGGAAGACCATGGAAGAACCGACCTGGGCGCGGGTGAATTATCCGAAGATCAATTATCAGAACATCTACTACTACTCCGCCCCGAAAAATATGCCGGGTCCGACCTCGCTTGAGGATGTCGATCCTGAACTGTTGAAGACCTATGCCAAGCTCGGCATTCCCTTGCAGGAGCAGGAAATCCTCGCCGGTGTGCAAAAGCCGCGTGTCGCGGTCGATGCCGTGTTTGACTCGGTCTCGGTGGTGACGACCTTCAAAGAAGAACTGTCCAAAGCGGGCGTCATCTTCTGCTCGATCTCGGAAGCCATTCGCGAGCATCCGGAGCTTGTGCGGAAATATCTCGCTACCGTCGTGCCGGTTTCCGACAATTATTTCGCCACGCTCAACTGCGCTGTCTTCACCGATGGTTCCTTCGTCTACGTGCCGAAGGGCGTGCGCTGCCCGATGGAATTGTCCACTTACTTTCGCATCAACGAGAAAAACACCGGCCAGTTCGAGCGCACGCTGATTATCGCGGAGGAAGGGTCTTACGTCTCCTACCTCGAAGGCTGCACCGCGCCGCAGCGCGACGAAAACCAGCTGCACGCGGCAGTGGTCGAGCTGATCGCGCTGGACGACGCGCAGATCAAATATTCGACCGTGCAGAACTGGTATCCCGGCGACAAGGACGGCAAGGGTGGCATCTACAATTTCGTCACCAAGCGCGGCGATTGCCGCGGCGACCGCTCCAAGATTTCGTGGACGCAGGTCGAGACCGGCTCGGCCATCACGTGGAAATATCCGTCCTGCATCCTGCGCGGCGATGATTCACGCGGCGAGTTCTATTCCATCGCCGTCTCCAACGGCCGCCAGCAGATCGATTCTGGCACCAAGATGATCCATCTCGGCAAAAACACCTCAAGCCGCATCATCTCCAAAGGCATTTCCGCCGGTCATTCCAACAACACCTATCGCGGCCAAGTCTCGGCGCACCGCAAGGCGACCAATGCCCGCAATTTCACCCAATGCGACTCGCTTCTGATCGGCGAACATTGCGGCGCACACACCGTGCCCTATATCGAAGCCAAGAACGCCACGGCGCAGTTCGAGCACGAGGCCACGACGTCCAAAATCTCCGAAGATCAACTCTTCTACGTCATGCAACGCGGCATCCCGCAAGAGGAAGCGATTGCGCTGATTGTGAATGGTTTTGTGCGGGAGGTCATACAAGAACTGCCGATGGAGTTTGCGGTTGAGGCGCAGAAGTTGATCGGGATTAGTTTGGAAGGGAGTGTTGGATAATGGACCCATTGACATCCGGATTCTACGCATTGGTTTGCGGCGCACTTGCCGCCTTCGCGCCGCAAGGCAGCACCCGCATTGTCCGTGCGGGAATTAGTGCGGCTGTCGGCATCGTCGCC
>JANOYJ010000058.1:0-4331 GCA_031428815.1 Phyllobacterium sp. | reverse complement strand
CCGAAGAGCCGATCACGCTGGAAGACCTCTCGACCGAATTCGACATCAGCCGCGAACGTGTGCGCCAGATCGAAGTGCGCGCCTTTGAAAAAGTGCAAGACGCTGTGAAAGCATCAGCGTCGCGTCGCCAAAAAGCGCTGCGAACAATCGACGTCACAGCGCACTAACAAAAAACGCCGCACATCGCGGCGTTTTTTTTGGCCACACTAAAGAGTATTATCCGCTCGCTTTTGCCTGCCAGGCTTTCAGCACGTCTTGGAAAACTTTATCGCCGGGAATGCCTTTCTCGATAGAAATCAAAGCGCGGCGACCGGATTTATAGGTCAACGGAATATCGATCCACGTTTGGCGGGTCATCAAAGCAAGGTTGTTCTCGACCGCGCTCTTCTCATCCGTTAGCGCAATCAGGAAAAACCCGTCCCCGAAATTGGCAGGCACACCGACGAGAGGACTGCCCGGCGCTTGCTCCGTATCTTTGAACGTCACGCGCTGAACGCCGTCAATACTGCCGCCTTGGAAGCCTTCAGGGACTGAAAATGCCATTTCGATAATATGGCTTGCCGGTAGTGTCTTGTCGCCATTGCGCTTGATTGTAAGTTTCAGTTTCACGCCCTTTTCGGGCACGTCCACCTCAGCGCGGATGGCAGGTTCGGCCGGCTGATCGGCACCCGGCGAATCTTGAATCACCGACCAAACCACCGCACCCTGATCGACGGTGCCTTCTTCAGTCCCCGTCTTTTCCTCGTAAAACACGGCCTTTTGACCGACCGGAATCGCGACAGGTGTCGCTGGAGCTGCAGGGTCAGTCACAACTGGATCTGTTGTTGCCGCCGGCACTTCCGGTGTTGCCGGCTTTGCGTCCGGCGGCGTGGTGACTTGCGCCACAGACTCGCCTTCCCCAACACCGGCAGCCACAGTGGCGGGGCCCACATCAATTTCCTGACCGTCAGACGTCAGTCGCTGTGTAAACTTCTCTGCTCCTGCTTGAGGTTTTCCAACGACTACCGGCTCAACAACCGGCTCCACCTTTGCAACCTCAGTCGCCGGGTCAGCCGGTTTGACGCTCGTTGTGACAACCTTTTTAATCTCAGGCTGGCTTGGGGCGGTCAGATTGGCATAAAAAGTCGCAATCTCATCCCGCTTCATATAGGCGGCATAACTCACCCCACCCGCCACAAGAACACCAAGCAGGCTCCACATAAGTTTGCGGGAACCAGCAAACGATTTGGGTTTGGTTGCGGCGATGGCGGAAGCGACCTTCACGTCCGGCTTAGACTCAATTGCGGCACGCGGTGTCGTTTGCGCGGCCGGCGTTACGATCGGCCTGTTGGGCTGTGAAACAGGTGCCGCTGGCAAAGGCAGAACGTCCGGCATTCTTGGCGCAGGGCTTTTGTTCGCCGCCTCTGCGGCCGAGATAAAGGCATCAAGCGGATCGATTGCAATTGCGGATGATTCGGGCGCTCCGGTTTGCGCATAAGATTCTTCGACGACCTTGATCGCGTCATCCAACGCTCTCATTTGCCGGGCTTTTTGTTCCGCAGTTGGCGTCGGAACAAGCGCGAGAAGTTTTTGCTCAATCGTTTGACGGGCACGGGAATACACCCGGGCCCGCACATCGGCGGTGGTGACACCCTGACCATCGATCGTCTTCTTCAGAATCGCTACAAAATCTGCCATCCGCCCGTCCGCCGCTCTTAGTGCATCTTGATAATCCGATGCTTTGTTCTGAAGTGATTTGCTTTGTGCAAACTAGTCCTGAAACGGGTCCGTCACAAGTATCGTGTCATCACGTTCAGGACTTGTCGATAAAAGAGCAACAGGACAGCCGATCAACTCCTCAATATAGCGTACATATTTGATCGCCTGTGCTGGAAGTTGCGCCCAAGATCTTGCACCCGCCGTCGTGTCCTTCCAACCCTCAAGCGTCTCATAAACAGGCTCAACACTGGCCTGAGCTGCTTGACCGGCAGGCAGATAGTCGATCAACTGACCGTCCAGCATGTAACCGGTGCAGATTTTCAACTCGTCCAAACCATCCAAAACATCCAGCTTTGTCAAAGCGATACCGTTAATACCATTGACCGCCACCGCTTGGCGCACCAGCACGGCATCGAACCAACCGCAGCGCCGCTTACGCCCGGTCACCGTGCCGAATTCGTGCCCGCGTGTGCCAAGAAACTCGCCCACTTCATTCTTTTGCTCTGTCGGAAACGGTCCTTCACCAACGCGAGTGGTATAGGCTTTCGTGATGCCGAGCACGTAGCCAATCGCGCCGGGCCCCATGCCCGACCCCGCCGCGGCTTGCCCAGCAACCACGTTGGAGGAGGTTACAAACGGATAGGTTCCGTGGTCAACATCCAGCAATGTTCCTTGCGCACCTTCAAACAGGATGCGTTTGCCAGCGCGGCGATGCGTGTCGAGAACGCTCCAAACGCGATCCACATAGGGCAGAATCTTATCGGCAACAGACGTCAATTCAGCCAGAATCGTTTCAGCTTTGACCTCATCCACGCCCAAGCCCCGCCGCAACGGATTATGATGCGCCAGCACCCGGTCAATTTTCGCCGGGAGCGTCGCCAGATCGGCAAGATCCATCACCTTGATCGACCGGCGACCCGCCTTGTCCTCATAGGCAGGACCGATGCCACGCCCTGTCGTGCCAATCTTGGTGCCAACCGACGCCGTACTCTCGCGCAATCGATCAAGCTCGCCGTGCAACGACAAGATAAGCGGTGTGTTCTCAGCGATCTTCAAAATCTCGGGCGTGATCTTGACGCCCTGCGCCGCGAGTTTAGCGACTTCAGCGATAAAGGCATGCGGATCAAACACCACGCCGTTGCCAATCACCGAAAGTTTGCCACGCACCACGCCGGACGGCAGCAGCGACAGCTTATAGCTCGTGCCGTCAATGACCAGGGTATGACCGGCATTATGGCCGCCCTGAAAGCGCACAACGACGTCGGCACGCTCCGACAGCCAATCCACAATCTTGCCCTTGCCCTCATCGCCCCATTGCGAGCCGACAACCACAACATTTGCCATTCAGGTCTCCTGACGAACTTCAATACAATAATGGGGGGAGGATTTCCCACGACTCTATAGCGGGAGATGCGACGGGATGCGAGGGGATATTGCCGCCGCTCTTGCCTTTCTGTCACAGTTCCCCAAACATATAAGATATGGCCTTCACGCTCCGACAACTTCAATATTTCATCGCCGTCGCCGAGCAGGGGACTGTCTCAGGGGCGGCGCATGTATTGTCTATTTCGCAATCGTCTGTGACTGAGGCGATTAAAGAATTGGAGCAGGATCTGGGGGTTGGGTTGTTTGAGCGGCATGCGCGGGGCCTCGCCATTACGCATAAGGGCCAGCAATTTTTGCGACACGCGACGCGGATACTGGCGGATGTCGGTGATGCGCGGCGGACATTTGCGGAGGACCGCGCTGTCAAGGGCGGGTCGCTGCAATTGGGCGTCACATCACTGGTGGCGGGCTATGTTCTGTCGGATGTTCTGGCGCGTTACCGGCGGGCCTTTCCGGGGGTGGATGTTTCCGCGATTGAGGATAATGGCGATTATCTCGAACATTTGCTGATCGGCGGCGAATTGGATGTGGCCGTGATGGTGACGTCGAACCTGCGTGACCGGATGGCACTACAGGCGGAGATTTTGGAAATCTCGCCTTACCGGCTTTGGCTTCCGCTCGGCCATAAATTGGCGGGTGCCGATAGTATCAGCATTGCCGATATTGCGAGCGAACCGCTGATTATGCTCACCGTTGATGAGATTGAGGAAAACACAGGCAAGCTCTTGTCGGCGCTCGGGGCCCGGCCACATGTGGCGTTTCGTACACGCTCGGTCGAGGCGGTGCGCTCGCTGGTGGCGACCGGGGCGGGCGTCGCGCTCTTGCCTGATCTTGTTTACCGGCCATGGTCGCTGGAAGGCGACCGGCTTGAATCGCGTGATGTGTCAGGGCAATTGCCGGCCGTGCAAGTAGGCATGGTCTGGCGCAAAGGTTCAGCGCTGCCGGAAACCGCGCGGGATTTCATCCGTATTGCGCAAGCGCATCGCAGCGGGCGGCAGAAGTAAGGAGAATACGGACCCAATCACCGCATGATGTGCGGCGATTGGGTCCCTTAATCTCCGCACATTTTGCGGTGATTGTCGAGTAGACTTAATCGTCAAAAGCAATATCGGAAATTCCGATACCATCCATTTGAATTATGAATTTGCGAAAGCTCTTAATCCGCGCCAGCATGCGATCCGAGCAAGATGCCCCAATCGGGAACGGCACGGCTTTATCTGGGAGCAATCACATGAAGAAGATTTTGA
>JANOYJ010000057.1:0-6672 GCA_031428815.1 Phyllobacterium sp. | reverse complement strand
CGCGCCGATAGTGCCCATCGTCATTGTTCATTCAGTGGGAAAGTGTTGGGTTTTTTCCCAAAAGTGCGGTGCACGAAAAAGCTGCCAGACGGCGCGCCAAGCTGCAACTGAGAGAAGCGTCCAGTAAAAGGGCAATGCAAGAGCTACCTTGAGGTTCGAGAACCCGGCGTGCGCTGCGGATGCCTTTGAGCCCAGAAGAATGAACCCCAAATGGCCAAGCGCGACGTTGGCAAAGTCCACTGCGAATATCGCCAGCCCAAAGGTTGACAGATTATAGCCGGGAACAATGACTATTGATGCCGCGTGCCATGTCATCTCGAGCAACATGATCGGGTAAATCAACGCGGATAAGACCATTCCGACGGTCAGTAATTGAAAATAAACAAAGTTTGTACGTCCGATTTGTGCATAGAACTTGCGCGGCTGACGCATGTGGACCAACCATGTTTGAATCCATCCCTTGAACCATCGGGTGCGTTGCGGCAGCCACTGCCTCAGGTTGGTCGGTGCATCTTCAAGCGTTGGTCTATTTAGCATTCCTGTCCGGTAACCATGACGGACCAAGCGGGTGCCAAGGTCAGCATCCTCCGTCACATTATACGGGTCCCACTTGCCGACTTTCATCAAGACCGTCCGCCGGAAATGGTTGGACGTTCCACCAAGCGGTAGGAAGTTCGCGCCATTTGCCAAGTATGGAAGCAGTCCGCTAAAAAGAGCAGAATACTCGAAGGCAAACATCCGCGCCAACATGTTGCGCGAACCGTTGGTGATGAGCAATGGCGATTGCAGGCACGCGAGTTCGACCGGCGCCCGCTGGAATCTAACATAAGCTTCCATCAATTGGTCGGGATGCGGGCGATCTTCAGCGTCGTAGACCACCACGAATTCCCCCTTGGCCAAGGGAAGCGCAAATGACAATGCCCGGGGCTTTGTTTGGGGGCCAAACTTCGGGATAAGAATGGTCCTGAAAATTCCATTTTGAGGAACAGTCGCCAGAGCGTGAATGGTTTCCGCGTCTGCTTCCTCACACAGGAAAAGCACCTCCAGCCGCGAGGCAGGCCAATTCAATTTGCTAAGATGTTCACACAGCTGCGGTACAATTTCAGCTTCCTTATACAGAGCGACCATAACGGTATAAATGGGATATGGCCCCTCCGGCACCTCAATGTCGAACCCTTGCTGGGGGGCAGTGTGTTTGGCTAAACTTGCAGCCCGGACTCTTAAGAGAACACACCCGGCGAATAAAAGACTGGCAAGAATATGAACGGCGAGGAGGAGCGGTTTGAAAAAAATCCACGTCAATACCGGCAAGAGCGCACTCATTGCACCCAAGATAAATCCTTGATTGGAGGTCAGCACCTCTTTTGCCGAATATTCCGGGTTATCCAAGGGCAATGCGTTGACCGTATCGCGGATATGTTGACGACACAGCCGGGAGAGGACAGCACGTTCCAGTTCCTTCGGCGTCGTTATCCGAATTAACGCCGCAAGTGTAGGCGTACACCTAAGTGCGCCAGACAAAATAGATATTTGCTGTTCGGAGGGTGCCGTTAAAGCGAAAGTGGCACCTTTACCCGCAAGACAACGAACCGTCGCCGCCCTGCAAATTGCTTTGATCGACTGAGTGTCGGAGAGGATTAGCGAGCCGGGGTCAACATTCTCCACAAACTCGAGCTTCAGATCACGCGCAAGACATCGGTAGTATGTCGCCTCATCAATCTCGTTGTTTGCTATTAGCTCACCTACAAGCGTTGAGCCATTGAGATAAGCATTTCTCCGAGCGCCCGCAATACGGTTCACCGAAACGCCTAGGCGGCGCAATCGGGACAAAGTCTCACCTTCATCGGATTGCTTTTGCGCATCGCTTGCAATTGTATCTATGATTAGATTTAGTCGCTTTCCAAGCGACGGATTGTTGGTATCGAACACCTGCCGTGTAATAGGCTTCCCAACTTCCGACTCAACTAACTGGATACCCAATACACACTCCCAGCGATAGCTAAACGCACTCTATAGCTGAAACTCAAACTAATGAATTATCAACTGTTAATTTAGATATTACTAAATTTGCAATTCTTAAGTATTATACTTTGGTGTATTTCAATTTGGCACATATTTTAATGGTTGTAAATTCAATATTTTATCAAAAAAATTCAGGCTTATTTGGACCGATGGCTCGCTCTGTGTACTTTCTTTGTCTATTTTCGCTATCGCGACTAGGCGTGTAATCTGGGATCTAGCTTTTTTGAGAAAATGAAAGTGATGAGAACTGTATTTACTTTTTTTCTTATAATGCTTTCTCTGGTTGCGACCCCCGCGCACGTATCGGAATTCGCTCACTTATCCGATAGCACCGAAAGGTTGCAGAAAGCAGATCTTTCGGGACTAGAAAGACTGAGGTTCTTAACCAGTTTGGATTTTCCGCCACTTAATTATCTCGACGCCGATGGGCGGCTTTCAGGTTTCAATGTGGATTTGGCAAGGGCACTTTGCGACGCACTTGAGATCGGCAATCGTTGTCAAATTCAGGCACTTCCATGGGAGGAGCTTCAATCCAACCTCAAGAGCGGACAGGGGGAAGCCATTATTGCGGGGCTTTCTGCTGATCGTGATACTCGGATGTCCTTGGGCTTTACGAGACCATATTTGCGGCCCACAGCCCGCTTTGTGACCTTGAAAAATGTGCGCCTTGATACGTCCACCGCACTTGAAGGACAGAGCATTGGGGTCATTGCGAATTCGGCGCATGAGAAAATGCTGAAGTCGTACTTTCCTAAAGCGATGATCGCGAGTTTTGGTTCTCGCGAGGTCATGTATGCAGACCTTCAAAATACCAAGGTCGCGGCAGTTTTTGGAGATGGCATGTCTTTGTCGTTCTGGCTATCCGGCTCCGCGTCGAAAAACTGTTGTGACTTCTCGGGCGAGGCTTATTTCTCCAATAGATTTCTTGGAAATGGTATGCGTATCGCAGTGAAGGCCGAGGACGCGGCATTGGAGCAAAGCCTCAATTATGCGCTCAAAGCAGTCAAGGAGAAGGGCGTTCTGGATGAACTTTATCTCAAATATTTTCCAGTCGGGTTTTACTGACTTTGAGTGATGATATGTCCATCTGCATACTGGTCGACGCTGATGCCTGTCCGGTGAAGGCGGAGATTTACAAAGTTGCTGAGCGGCACGCTGTCAAGGTTCTGATCGTTGCGAACTCCTTCATCGCTATTCCGAGGGATGAAGGGCGAATTGAGCGGGTGGTTGTCGGCAAGGGCTTTGATGAGGCCGATGATTGGATCGCCGAGCGTGCAAGCGCCTCCAGTATCGTCATCACCGCCGATATTCCCCTTGCCAGCCGATCTGTGACCAAAGGTGCGCAAGTCATTTCTCCTACTGGAAAAATCTTCACCGAAAACTCCATCGGCAATGTCTTGGCGACACGAAACTTGATGCAGGATCTGCGTGAGGCAGGGACCATTACCGGCGGACCGAAGCCGTTCAGTCCGAAGGACCGTTCGGCGTTTCTATCAGCATTGGACCTGTCGATTGTTCGCCTAAAACGGGCCGGATTTACTTCCTAAATGGCAGCAATAGCGCCCAGAGCAGATTGGCGGTTTTGCTGTCGCGCCATTCTGCAAGGCCTATTTCGATACCCTGATGGCCGCGTTCGGGCTGGTCATTGTAGGTGCCAAACAGGCGATCCCAAAAAGCAAAGTTAAAACCGTAGTTGGAATCGGTTTCGTGTCGCTCAATTGAATGATGAACCCGGTGCATGTCGGGTGTGACGATGACTTGGCGCAGCACCCGGTCTAACCCTTGCGGCAGATTGATGTTGGCATGGTTGAACATGGACGCGCCATTCAAGACAATCTCGAACACTAAAACGGCAAGCGGTGGCACACCGAGAAACATGATAATCAGCGCTTTCCAAAGCATCGACAGAACGATTTCAAGCGGATGAAAGCGCAGGGCCGTCGTGACATCAAAACCGGTATCCGCATGATGCATCCGGTGGATGCGCCAGAAAATTGGCACTTTATGGCTGGCCACGTGCTCAAGCCAAATCGCAAAATCCAGCAGAAAGAATGAAATAATTCCAGCCGCAAGCGGCGACAGGCCGAGCCATGTGAAAATTCCTAATCCCCGGCCATTTGCCCAAATCGCGGTTCCAACAGCGGCCAGCGGGAAAATAATCCGCAGCGCGAGGGATGATAAAACAAGAATGGAAAGATTGGTGAGCCAGCGCTTCGATTTCAGCGCCCCATGAAACTCGTCGCGCTCAAGTCTCGGAGACCAGATTTCGTAGAGCGCCAGTATCAGAAATATTGCGCCAAAACTGGCAAGGCGGATTGTCGGCTCTGAATATCCGAACATCGGCGCTGGCCTCTCAGACTAAATCTTCCGGTAACGTACGCGTGCGGAGTGTTCGATGGCGGCCATGCCGAGCCTGTCTAGGTCCAATGTGTCGCCTAGCAATTCAAGGAACTGCAATTCCTCTTGGCCGGCGCTAATGTCCACCGCGGCGATTTCAACGGCGAGCGCATAGGCCGTTTCATGCAAGCGTTTTGGCAGTTCGGTCTTGGCGATTTCCAAAATCTCGTCAATCCCGTTGCCGTCACCAAGCAGCTTAACGGTGCGGCTCGAAATGGCGTCCAGCGTATCGATATTAAAACCCTCAAAAACCGGCAGCGATGTGCAGAAGTCCCGGATCATGGTGAGTTCAATGTCCTTCAGCTTGGAATCCGCCGCCGAGGCGGTGACCATGATATGAATGAGGGCTTCCTGCGCGGTTCTCGACGACATGGGACGTATATTCCTGTGATTGAATGCTGCGCCGAGAGGTAAGGGCCAATTCGACCTCACGCAAGGCGAAAAGCGATCACGTTGATGTTGACGCTGCAAGTCGGCGCAAATAGGGTCCGCCGCGCTCCCATTGAGCCAAACACCTCACAAGGAACGATGCTTTGACCACAATGCCCCAACTCGAATTGACGCCAGAGCTCATCGCGGCGGCGACAGAGGCGAAAGCCTGGCCATTCGAACAGGCGCAGAAGCTGGTCAAGCGCTATGAAAAGACAGGCTTTCCTGAGACCGTCCTATTTGAGACCGGCTACGGCCCGTCCGGCCTGCCGCATATCGGCACGTTCGGCGAAGTGGCGCGCACCTCGATGGTGCGGCATGCGTTTCATGTGCTGACGCAAAACAGCGTCAAAACCAAGCTTCTGTGCTTTTCTGACGATATGGACGGGATGCGGAAGATTCCGGACAATGTGCCGGACAAGTCGTTTCTGGAGCCGCATCTGCACAAGCCGCTGACGGTGGTGCCCGATCCGTTCGGCGGCGAGTACGAGAGTTTCGGCCACCATAACAATGCGATGCTGCGGCGGTTTCTCGACACATTCGGATTTGATTACGAGTTTGGCAGCGCGCGGGAATATTACCTGTCCGGCAAGTTCGATGAAATCCTGCTGCGCGTTGCCGAGCGGTTCGATGCGGTGATGGGCGTGATGCTGCCGACGCTGGGCGATGAGCGGCGCGCGACTTACAGCCCGTTCCTGCCGATCTCGCCGACGTCGGGGCGTGTGCTTTACGTGCCGATGAAAGAGGTGGACGCCAAGGCGGGCACGATCACCTTCGCCGACGAAGACGGGCGCGATGTCACGCTGCCGGTGACGGGCGGCAAGGTAAAGCTGCAATGGAAGCCGGATTTCGGTGCCAGGTGGGCGGCGCTGGGCGTCGATTTTGAAATGTTCGGCAAGGACCATGGGCCGAACATGCCGGTCTATGACAGGATTTGCTCGGTGCTCGGCGGGCGGCCGCCTGAGCATTATGTCTACGAGCTGTTCCTCGATGAGAACGGCCAGAAGATTTCGAAGTCCAAGGGCAATGGCATCACCATTGACCAATGGCTTGCCTATGCACCGACCGAGAGCCTTGGTCTCTACATGTATCAAAAGCCGACGACGGCGAAGAAACTTTACTTTGATGTCATCCCGCGCGCGGTCGATGAGTATTTTACATTTCTCGCCGCCTATCAGCGTCAGGAATGGAAGGAGCGGCTGAGCAATCCAGTCTGGCACATGTTTTACGGCACGCCGCCGACGGCGGACATGCCCGTGCCCTTCTCGCTGCTGCTCAATCTGGTCAGCGCCTCGAATGCGCAGGACAGAAAGGTGCTCTGGGGCTTCATCTCGCGTTATGCGCCGGGGGTAACGGCTGAAACGCATCCAAAGCTCGATGAGTTGACGGGTTATGCGATCCGCTATTTCGATGATTTTGTGAAGCCGACGAAAGTTTTCCGTGCCCCGGACGAGGTGGAGCGCGAGGCGCTCGCCGCTTTGGATGCGAAACTCGGAACGTTGCCGCAAGGCTCAGACGGCGATACGATCCAGAACGCCATCCTCAACGTCGCTCGCGCCATTCCGCGCTATCAGGACCACGACAAGAAAAGCCCCGAAGGCGGGCCCGGAGTGTCAGTCGCCTTCTTCTCGATGCTTTATCAAGTGCTGATCGGGCAGGAGAAGGGACCGCGGTTTGGCAGCTTTGCGGCGCTGTATGGTGTAAGCGAGACGCGGGCGCTGATCGGGAAGGCGCTGACGGGGCAGCAATTGTAATATGATCGTCCGTCAAGCCTTGCCGCAGGACGCCGCCGCCATGGCAGATATCCTCAACCTGATTATCGCC
>JANOYJ010000056.1:0-5346 GCA_031428815.1 Phyllobacterium sp. | reverse complement strand
GGCCTCGCGCAGTTCGGGATCGGCGAGCATGCCGCGCTGCGTTTCGCGTTCAATCAAGGCCACGTCGCCGCGCCCATAGCGTCCGCGCGAATCGGAGAAGGCACCATCGAGAACCAGTGTGATTTCTGAGCCCTCATGCGTATGCGAGGGCATTTTGCGACCGGCGCGTATCCATAAGAGATTGACCTCACAGCCTTCAATCACGCCAAGCGAACATTCCTTGTAACCCGGCATTTTCGTGCGCCACGGAATCGTGTCGACTGTGTAGGGAACCAGCGCAGCCAGCGAGGCAGGAATGACGTGATCCGTGGCGGCTTTCACACCACTATCGGCGGCCGCTGTCTCGCTTGCAAAAATTGCCGCGAGCTTTGCATCGCGGTTTTCTGTCGCCGCATCCGGCAAGGCTTCGATCTCTTGACCTGCCAAGGATTCCAGACCGTCAACAAACGCCCGGTTATCGTCTTTCAGTTCAAGATGCGCGTCCACGACAAGGCGTACCGGTGATGGCAACGCGCCCGCCACGTAACGGGCGAGGAGATTGTCCATTGTTGAGAAATCAGTTTTGCCCATTCAGCGCCGAGCCGTCCTTGTTAGATTTATCTGCTATTTTGATTACGCTAATGTCGGTCTGCCGGATTGGTTTTGAAATTAAAATTCGACCCTGTCGTGTATTATAGACGCTTATCGAGGCTTTTACACGCATTTGCCAAAAAATACGCCTTGAACCAAAGCGGATCGCTTCTTACCCTCACATCAATCGCGATTTGAAAGAAATTTATGCTGACTGTTCTGGACGCCATCGGCAATACCCCGCTTATCCGCTTGAAACGTGCCTCTGAAATGTCCGGGTGCGAGATTCTCGGCAAGGCCGAATTTATGAATCCCGGTCAATCGGTGAAAGACCGGGCCGCGCTTTTTATAATCCGCGATGCGGAGAAGCGTGGGCTGTTGAAGCCGGGCGGCGTCATTGTTGAGGGAACAGCAGGAAACACCGGCATTGGGCTGACCTTAGTGGCGAAGGCCTTGGGCTATCGCACAGTGATCGTCATTCCCGATACGCAGGCGCAGGAGAAGAAGGACGCGCTTCGTATTTTGGGGGCGGAGCTGATTGAAGTTCCGGCGGTGCCCTATAAGAACCCGAACAATTATGTGAAAATCTCCGGCCGTCTTGCGGCGCAATTGGCGTTGAGCGAGCCGCACGGGGCGATTTGGGCTAATCAGTTTGACAATGTTGCTAATCGCGACGGGCATATGGCAACGACCGCACAGGAAATCTGGACACAGACGGGCGGCAAGGTGGACGGGTTTGTGTCGGCGGTTGGAACGGGCGGCACATTGGCAGGAACCGGGATGGGCCTTAAGGCGCACAATCCGAAAATCAAAGTCGCACTGGCGGACCCGATGGGGGCGGCGCTTTATTCGTACTACACCAGCGGCGAACTGAAGTCCGACGGCTCATCCATCACCGAAGGCATCGGGCAGGGGCGCATCACCGCAAATCTTGACGGCTTCACGCCGGACTTCTCCTATCAAGTGAGCGATGAGGAAGCCATTCCGATTGTTTTTGATTTGATGGATGAAGAGGGGTTGTGTCTTGGCGGCTCGTCTGGCGTCAACATCGCCGGTGCCATGCATTTGGCGCGGGATTTGGGACCGGGCCATACGATTGTGACGATCCTCTGTGATTACGGAACGCGCTATCAATCCAAACTGTTCAATCCAGAATTTTTGCGCAGCAAGGGCCTGCCGGTTCCGGCTTGGCTTGAGGGGAAGAGCGGGATTGTTGTGCCGTTTGAGACGGTTGGCTGACAGCGTTCTGCTTTGTATTTCCTGCATCAAGAAAACGGGTCGCGGGAAGAGGCGGTTCCGTAAGCAGTGTAGATGGCTAATGCCCCCTTGTATAATTACTGAAAGGGAGTGAAAGTTGGGATAATGACGGACACAAAAAAGCGGCCAAGGTCAGGCAAAACTGAAAACGCCGACGAGCTGGTCCGCAGTCTTCCTGAGGACAAGCGGCGCATCGCAGAGGCGCTTCGCGACATCATCCGGAACATCGATCCAAAACTCGAAGAGATCGTGAAGTGGAACGCACCAAGCTATACCCTTAACGGAGAAGACAGGTTGACCTTCAATCTCCATGGCGCGGCAGGCGTCAGGCTCGTATTTCACTGCGGCGCTGCCCGCAAGGAGACGCGAGGCGCTTTGCCGTTGTTCACGGACGAGACGGGCCTGCTTGATTGGGTATCCGACATAAGGGCGATTGCGGTGGTTGCGTCGATCGATGCGGTGAACGCGCGCGGCGATGATCTTAGGTCGGTGGTAATGCGCTGGCTGGACGAAACTAAACAGCTCACTTGACGCAGCGCCATTCACCGGGCGCATTTTATGAGGATGAGATTTTGATGAAAAGCAGGTTTGTCGTGTCGCCGGAATGGCTGAATGAGCGGTTGGGTGACGTCGCGGTGGTCGATGCATCATGGTATCTGCCGGTTCATAATCGCGATGCCAAGGCTGAATATGCGGCGGGGCACATTCCCGGTGCTGTTTTCTTTGATGTTGATAAAATTGCTGATCCCGCGTCCCCGCTGCCGCATATGTTGGCGAGCGCGACAGATTTTGCGGCGATTGCCGGTGCGATGGGGATTTCAGACACGGATACGATAGTTGTTTATGATGGATTGGGGCTGTTCTCTGCCGGTCGTGCCTGGTGGAATTTTCGCATTATGGGGGCAAAAAACGTGTTCATTCTGGATGGCGGCATGCCAGCGTGGAAAGCGGCGGGCTATGACGTGACGGCGCAGACACCGACGCCCAAGGCAAAGATATTCAACGCAACTTTTGATGCGAAGGCGGTGCGTTCCAAGCAAGATGTCTTGGCGATTATTGATTCTAAATCAGCGCATTTGGTCGATTCCCGTCCGGCGGATCGCTTTTCCGGCGCATCACCCGAGCCGCGTCCAGGATTGCGTTCGGGTCATATTCCGGGGGCGAAATCGATTCCATTTTCGGCGTTTTCAGATGCTGGAAAGTTAAAGGATTTGAATGCGTTAAAGGCGCTGTTTGAGAATCGGAATCTGGACATTACTGCGCCAATCGTCGCGTCATGCGGGTCGGGTGTATCGGCGGCTTTGGTTGATCTAGCGCTGACGTCGCTCGATGCGCCGCATCATGCGGTCTATGATGGCTCATGGGCCGAATGGGGTCTGCCGGGTGAGACGCCGGTTGCGACGGGTGAGGGCTGAGCATGGTGAAAGCCAAAGCGCCTAAACTGCTTCCGGTTCATGTCACGCGCCTTGAGATGAAGCAGATGCCGACCTACCGTGTTATGTCGCCGACGGGACCGCGGATGGCATTGATGAGGGTCTCGGATATGCCGCTGAGCTTCTACCGTTTTCTCTATCGCGAGGTAGGCAAGCCGCATCATTGGTTTATCCGCCGTAACATGGACGATGCGACATTGGCTGATGCGATTGCCCCGGAAAAAGTCGAGATTTATGTTCTTTATGTTAACGGCTGTCCCGCCGGTTTTTTTGAACTCGACCTCACTGGAAATCCAAAAATCACGCAAATCCATTATTTCGGCCTCACGCCGCACTATCACGGGCGCGGGCTTGGGAAGTATTTTCTGTCGGAGGCGGTGTTCGCGGCTTGGTCGCACAATCCTGAACGTATCGGTATCGAGACCAACACGCTGGATAGTCCGCGCGCGATTATTCTCTATCAAAAGGCGGGCTTTGAGCCGGTCGGCACATTCAACGAAACCGTACCCGCTTGGGAATGAACATTGCGTTCATCCCCGTTTCATGTTGACCTTGATACCTCTTCCCGTAGTTGCATGACTTGTCGCTCAGGAGAATGATATGATCAACCGCCGTATGCTTATCACTGGCCTTTTGGCTTCAGTTATTGCCTTTGAGACTTTGCCTTCCATGGCTGAAGAAGCGCCGTCTGCCGGTCAAATCTTGCGAAAACTGGAAGCCGCACCCCGTATGCAAGTCGCGCCGAACAAGCGCGTTACCATCCGTCAACTCAAGCGTCGTCCCGACATGCGCCGCATAGCGCCATCGATTGATATACAAGGCATCAACTTTGCTTTCGGCTCCGCCAGCATTCCGCGCTCGGAGCGGTGGAAGGTGGAGAACATTGCGATTGCCGTGAACACGCTCCTAGATCGAAATCCAGATGAGGTCGTTCTCATCGAAGGCCACACCGATGCGGTCGGCTCGCGCGGCAGCAACCAATCGCTGTCTGAGGCGCGCGCCTTTTCATTGAAGCGCGATCTTGGACGTTACTTCGGCGTGCCAGGCTACAATCTAGAGACGGTTGGTTACGGCGAGGACTATCTGCTCGTGCCAACTCTGGAGGAAAACCGCCGCAATCGCCGCGTGACGATCCGTGTGGTCACAGAACTGTTGCGCCGCTGATGGCAAAATTACTGTTCGAAAAAAACCGCCCTTTGATGCTCTCAAAGGGCGGTTTTGACGTTTGGAAGAACGTCTGGAGGAACTTTAAGCGTCGAGTTACGCAGCCAGAGCCGACTTTGCTTCAATCATATCAAGTCCTAGAGAATCAGCAACTGCTTTATTAGTGATGCGTCCGCGATGCACGTTCAGACCATTGCGCAGGTGATGATCGTCAAGCATGGCCTTGATGCCCTTGTCGGCAAGCTGAAGGCCGTAATGCAGCGTGGCATTGTTCAAGGCATGCGCCGAGGTGATCGGCACAGCACCCGGCATATTGGCAACGCAATAATGGATGACGCCGTCGACCACGAACGTTGGGTCGGAATGGGTCGTCGCGTGCGAGGTTTCAAAGCAACCGCCTTGATCGATGGCGACATCGACCAGAACTGAGCCCTGTTTCATGCCGGACAGCATTTCGCGGGTCACTAGTTTGGGCGCGGCGGCACCGGGGATGAGCACAGCGCCAATCACGGCGTCGGCGGAAAAGACTTCATCTTCCAGCGCTTCAATCGTTGAATAGCGGGTATGAACGCGGCCATTGAACATATCGTCCAATTGGCGAAGGCGGGGAATGGAACGGTCGATAATGGTGACATCTGCGCCGAGGCCAACGGCCATGCGGGCCGCATGAAGCCCGACAACGCCGCCGCCGAGGACTGTGACCTTGGCGGGAAGAACGCCGGGTACGCCGCCCAAAAGAATGCCGCGCCCGCCATTGGCTTTCTGCAAAGAGGTCGCGGCCGCTTGAATGGAGAGACGACCCGCAACTTCGGACATAGGGGCCAAAAGCGGAAGGCCGCCGCGCTCGTCAGTCACGGTTTCATAGGCAATGGCGGTGACACCGGATTTCAACAGACCCTTGGTCTGCTCTGGATCTGGAGCC
>JANOYJ010000055.1:0-5376 GCA_031428815.1 Phyllobacterium sp. | reverse complement strand
GTTACGTGACGGTTCTCAGCATAGTTCACGAGGTCATTAGCCTCGGCAAAGCTCATTGCCAGCGGCTTCTCGCTATAGACATGCTTCTTCGCCAACAGTGCGGCCTTCGAAATTTCGTAATGATTTTCAGGCGTCGTGAGGTTGGCAATAATCGTCACATCCGGATCATGCAGAACCTCGTCCAGAGACGCGTAGGCGTGAACCTTGTGAAAGGCGCAAAACGCATTCAACCGGTCGCCGTCGCGGTCCCATACGCCTGCCAACGCCAGTTCGGGGTGATTGGCACGGGTCGTCATGTAATAGTCGGCAACAAAGCCGCAGCCTATTATGGCGAAAGTGGTTTTGGTCACGTCGTCCCCGAAGCGTTATCTCTAGGGTAATCTAACAGTTGGACGCTAACGGAGGGTGAACTTAGAGCCAAGTGGCGTTTCAGAGAACCGCCGCTTTGCTCTAAATTTTTAATTTGTCGCATTGTCCTTTGCTTTGGATGATTCCATCAAAAGCGGAAATGCTCTAAGCCACATCCGGACCTTCGTCCTCTTCCTCCTCAATCGGCTTGCCCGGAATGACATAACTCCCCGACAGCCAGCGGTTCAGATCCACCTCTTTGCAGCGGCGCGAGCAGAAGGGAAAAAACTCCCTTGCCGAGGCTCGTTTGCATTCAGGGCATGGGCGCGGCAAGCGGAGGGGGAGAATTTTGGCGGTCTGGTCAGTCATCGTCGCGACTCAAGATTGGGCCGAGAGCCAGTTGAAATGCACGTTGAAGCCTTCGCCAGAAAGCAGCGAGACGGTTTCATAGAGCGGCAAGCCGACCACATTGGAGTAGGAGCCAACGAGTTTGACGACGAATGTTCCCGCCAGACCCTGAATGGCATAGCCGCCCGCTTTGCCGCGCCATTCGCCGGAGGCAAGGTAGGAATCAACTTCTTCCGATGACAGACGCTTGAAACGGACGCGGGTTTCGACGAGTTTCTGGCGATACTTGCCATCGGGCGTCACCAAACAGAGGCCGGTATAGACATGGTGGCTGCGGCCCGACAGCATGCGCAAGCAATAGTTCGCCTCGTCCAGCGCTTCGGCCTTGGGCATAATACGACGCCCGACGGCAACGACCGTATCGGCCGCGATAATATAGGCTTTGGTCCCATCGCCTAAGGTTGGCAAGGTTACCGCGGCCTTCTCAGCCTTTTGCCGCGACAGGCGCTTGGCGAGCGAACGTGGATGCTCCGCACGCAGGGGCGCCTCGTCGATATGGGCGGGCAATAACAAGTCTGGCTCGAGACCAGCCTGATTCAGCAGTTCAACGCGGCGCGGTGAACCTGAAGCCAAGACTAATTTTTGCAAAGCGCTCATGACTTATCGCAACGCGCCGCTGGGCATTATTTGAAGCGATAAGTAATGCGACCCTTGGTCAGGTCGTAGGGAGTCATTTCGACGAGGATTTTGTCGCCTGCCAAAACTCGGATGCGGTTTTTGCGCATGCGGCCTGCAGTGTGTGCGATGATTTCGTGTTCGTTTTCGAGCTTCACGCGGAACATCGCATTTGGCAACAATTCCGTGACGACGCCCGGAAACTCAAGTACTTCTTCTTTTGTCATAAGTGCCTTTGGTGATTGGAGTTCAATCCGGAAGATTCCGGCCTGAAATTTTGCGGGAACCTATCCGATAAAGTTCTTTTTGTGAATAAGCCTTCTGCGGATTAATAATTCGAGATTTCCTTAGAAAATCTGGCCTCGATCCTCTGCCGCAACCGCGTGAAAACCTCGCGATAAGCGGTCAGAATTTGCTCGCGTGTGCCGGTTGCGATGGACGGGTCCGGCGTCGGCCAATATTCGACTTCTACCCGGTGCGAGCGGGTGAGTTCGAGTGCGCAATGATGCGCTTCCGGCGACAGCGTGATGACAAGGTCAAAGAAATCGTCCTCAAGTTCCTCCAGCGCGCGCGGCTCGTGCACGGCGCCCGCCATCCCCGCCTCTTCGAGAATGGTTTCGAGAAACGGGTCGGGCTTGCCCTTCCTTGCTCCCGCCGACTGCACATAGGTGCTCTTTGGCAGGATGCGTTTGGCAATTTCCTCGGCCATCGGCGATCGGATTGCATTCATAGAACACATGAACAGGACCGAACTTAAGCCATTTCCGGATTTATCCTCGCTGTAATCCGTCGCCGCCATGTCGCTTAACCGCGCCAGTGGAGAACGCAGACCAGCGTAAAGAGCCGACGAGCTGTGTCGAAGTCCACGCTGATTTTTCCGTCGAGCCGATCCATCAGTGTTTGCGAACCTTCATTATGGAGACCACGCCGGCCCATATCGATGGCCTCAATCTGGCTCAGAGTTGAACTGCGGATCGCCTCATAATAGCTTTCACAGATCATGTAATAGTCTTTGATGATGCGGCGAAACGGCGTTAGCGACAGGATGTGTGTGATGACGGGCGCATTGTCCTCATGCGTCACTGCAAAGACGAGCCGACCGTCCATCATGGCGAGCTTGAGTTTATAGGGCCCGCCCACTTCGTCACCGATGGCGCTGAATGTGTTTTCTTCAATCAGATCAAAAATAGCGACGGCGCGCTCGTGCTCAACATCGGGCGTGGAGCGACCGATGGACGCGTCCAATTCGACGTCAACCAGCCGCGCCTTTGGGTCAGCCATTGCGCTCATGTCCATTCAAACGGATACCGACCGAGCGCTTATGGGCGCCAAGTCCTTCGGCTTTGGCGAGTTCCATTGCGGCTGGTGCCAGCGCGCGCAATTGCTCGACGCCGAGCTTCAGGATGGAGGTGCGCTTGACAAAATCCAACACTGACAGGCCGGATGTGAATCGCGATGTACGCGCGGTCGGCAGAATGTGGTTTGACCCGCCGACATAATCGCCGATGACTTCCGGCGTATAAGCACCCAAGAATATCGCGCCTGCATTGCGGATTTTCGGCAACATCGCTTCCGGGTCAGCGACGGCAAGCTCGACATGCTCGGCGGCCAGACGATTGGCGAGCGGCACGGCGTCATCAATCGAGTTGACCAAAATGATGCCGCCAAAATCTTCCCAGCTTTGAGCAGCAATGTCACCGCGTTCCAAAGTGACCAACTGGCGCTCCACGGCTTCTTCCACGGCGAAGGCAAAATCGATGTCGTCGGTAATGAGGATCGATTGCGCGGCCACATCATGCTCGGCCTGCGCCAACAGATCGGCGGCGATCCAATCGGGATTATTGTCTTTGTCAGCGATGACCAACACTTCCGATGGTCCTGCGATCATATCGATGCCGACCGTGCCGAACACTTGGCGTTTGGCAGCGGCGACATAGGCATTGCCGGGACCGACGATTTTAGCGACGGGGGCGATGGTCTTGGTACCATAGGCCAGCGCGGCAATCGCTTGCGCACCGCCAATCCGGTAAATTTCGGTGACGCCTGCGACGTCAGCGGCAACGAGTACCAGCGGGTTGAGCTTTCCGTCCGGCGATGGCACGACCATGACAACACGCTCAACGCCGGCAACCCTAGCCGGAACGGCGTTCATCAGAACTGAGCTTGGATAAGACGCAGTGCCGCCCGGCACATAAAGCCCAACCGATTCAATTGCGGTCCAACGCGAACCGAGTTCGACGCCGAGTGAATCCGTATAGCGCTCATCCTGCGGCATTTGGCGCAGATGGTGGCTTTCGATACGGGCTTTAGCAAATTTCAGCGCTTCAATGGTGACTTTGGAGGCGGTACCGTAGGCAGCCTGGATTTCTTCAGGGGCGACGCGAAGGGTGTCAGCGGTCAACTCCAACCGGTCAAACTGCCGCGTGTAATCGATGACGGCTTTGTCGCCCTTGGCGCGGACATTGGCAATGATGTCGCGTGCGGTTTTATCAACGTCTTCCGATACTTCGCGCTTCGTCGACAGGAAGGCCGTAAATGCGGCTTCAAAGCCCTTGTCGCGCTGGTCCAATTTTACAGGCATAGGAAATCCTTAGACGCCGTGACGGGGTTTGGCCTGCGCCGCCCACGCTCCGCCGATGTCAGCAAGCTGCGCTTCGACGCATTCAACATCAAGCAGGATGGATATGTTGTCGGCGAAAATTAATTCCAGCTTTCCGGCCGGAGAATCATCCGGAAGAAACCGGATGGCAAGAATTGAAAGCACCGTGTCGGGCTTGGAGCGGTCAAGGCCCGAGGTTTTCACGCCGATTACCCGGTCAAAATGTAAGACGGAGCGGCGGCGCTCGGCGGGCTGCCCCTTGGCACGGGGTTCGCGCTCCCAGACGAATCGGTTCACCGGCATCAAGAAGCGTTTGGCCTTGGCCTGAAAATCAAGCTCGCCAGTTTTGAAGACAGAATCCTGCACACAAGCGGAAATGACCTCAAGGTCTTTTTCGTCGAGCGCCAGAAGTTTCAATGCGTCCATGGATGAAGACACCTTTTCAGCCGCCTGATTGGCGACCAAGGGCTATTAAAGGTTCTTTAGGTGCAGTGCAACAAGAGTCAGCCCCCCGTTACACGCTCAATCAACGCGCCGCAATTCGATAACTTCTCTTCGAGATGCTCAAAACCACGATCCAAATGATAAATCCGGTTTACGGAGGTTTCACCCTCAGCGACAAGTCCCGCAATGACGAGCGCTGACGAGGCGCGAAGATCGGTGGCCATCACTTGCGCGCCCTTGAGGCGATCAACGCCTTCAATCGTCGCGGTTTGGCCCGATAAAGAGATTTTCGCACCGAGACGGGCAAGTTCTTGCACGTGCATGAAGCGATTTTCGAAAATCGTTTCGGTGATGCGTGAAATTCCCTTGGCTTTGGTCATCAAGCCCATGAACTGCGCCTGCAAATCGGTAGGAAACGCGGGGAATGGCGCGGTGGTGACATCAACAGGATCAATGCCATGACCGTTGCGGCGCACGCGGATGCCGACATTGGTGTTGATGATCTCCGTGCCGGTTTGCGCCAGAATGTCGAGCGCGGTCTGCAACAAAGTCGGATCCGCGCCTTCCAGCACAACATCGCCGCCCGTCATAGCCACGGCCATGGCATAAGTGCCGGTCTCGATACGGTCGGCGAGTACGCGATGACACGCACCATGGAGATGGGTGACGCCTTGGATGCGAATGGTGGACGTTCCAGCGCCCTCAATCTTCGCACCCATGGCGTTCAGGCAATCGGCGAGATTGCCGACTTCCGGCTCCATAGCGGCGTTTTCGATCAGCGTTTCGCCCTTAGCCAGCGCACCGGCCATCAGCATGACATGCGTTGCGCCGACGGAAACTTTCGGGAATGTGTAATGCGTGCCGACCAAGCCGCCCCGTGGTGCTTTGGTGACGACATAACCGTCTTCGATGTCCACCGATGCGCCGAACTTTGCCAAGCCTTCGATGAACAAGTCCACGGG
>JANOYJ010000054.1:0-3661 GCA_031428815.1 Phyllobacterium sp. | reverse complement strand
GGTGCATTTCTCGACAGCTCTGGTGGGGTCATCAGATCCCTGCTTGGTATGGGCCAAATCGCTTCTGGCAGAAGGGCATTCTGCTCGACGAAAATCGGAAAAACATATTCCCCATTGAAGAAATATTTGTTGGCAGGAACGTTGGGGAGGTCGAGATTGCTGCAAAGGCAATCTATGGCGAAGATTGTGAAATCAAGTTTGCAAGCGAGCGCCCTTTGGGGATTACTCCTAACTCTAAGTATATAACGCTTGTCCGCGATCCCGACGTCCTCGACACATGGTTCTCCTCCGCCCTCTGGCCGTTCTCCACCCTCGGTTGGCCGAACAAGACCCCGGAGCTCGCCCGCTATTACCAGACCGACGTTCTCGTCACCGGCTTTGACATCATTTTCTTCTGGGTTGCCCGGATGATGATGATGGGGCTGCATTTCATGAAGGATGCGGAAGGCAATCCGGTCGAGCCATTTCATACTGTCTATGTCCACGCGCTGGTGCGCGACAAGGACGGGCAGAAAATGTCGAAGTCCAAGGGCAATGTCATCGACCCGCTGGTTCTCATCGACGAATATGGCGCCGACGCGCTGCGTTTCACGCTCGCCATCATGGCGGCGCAGGGCAGGGATGTGAGGCTCGATCCGACCCGCATTGCCGGCTACCGCAATTTCGGCACCAAGCTTTGGAACGCGACGCGCTTTGCCGAAATGAACGGCATGAAAGCCGATCGGGATTTCAAGCCGGAACAGGCGAAAGTCGCGGTCAATCGTTGGATATTGACCGAACTTACCCGCGCCTCGACCGAAATCACCGCAGCGATCACAACATATCGTTTCAACGATGCGGCGAGCGCTGCCTATAAGTTCGTCTGGAACCAGCTCTGCGATTGGTATCTGGAGCTGTTGAAGCCCGTGTTCATGGGCGAGGACGCAGCGGCAAAGGCTGAGGCTCAGGCGGTTTTGGCTTATGTGCTGGATGAGACCTATAAGCTTCTGCATCCGTTCATGCCGTTTATGACCGAGGAGCTTTGGGCGCTCACAGCTGGCGAAGGCGCTTTGCGAGATACCTTGCTCTGCCATGCCGCTTGGCCAGTCCTTACATTCGCCGACGCAGACGCGGCGGCGGATGTAAACTGGCTGGTCGATACGGTGACCGCCATTCGCTCCGTGCGCTCTGAAATGAACGTGCCTCCGGCAACACAAGCGCCGCTGATTGTGGTCGGAGCGAATGCTTTGAGCATGGACCGCTTGGCCCGCAACGACGCGGCGATCAAGCGGTTGGCGCGGGTGTCTGTGATTGAGCATTCATTAGTGATGCCAAAGAGCTCCGTACAATTGGCGATGGGCGAGGCGACGGGTTGCTTGCCGCTCGGAAGCCTTATTGATCTCGTCGCCGAAAGCGCGCGATTGGCCAAAGAGCTTGGCAAGATTGATGCTGAAATGGCGAAGATTATGGGCAAATTGGGCAATGAACGCTTTGTGGCCAATGCCAAGCCGGAAGTGGTGCAGGCGGAACGCGAGAGGATGGCGGAACTTGTGGGTGAGAAGGCGACGCTTGGCCTGGCGGTGGCGCGGTTGGCAGAGCTTTGACCACCGCACATCTCTGAATTGCCGCTTGTCATATGCAATCAAGTAGCAATTTGAGAAAAAAGCCTTGCTTTGTGACTTTTGCGTCACAGTTGCCTAAGCTAACGTGCCGTGTCGGTGTACCATTGATTTTAAGGGAATTTTGGAGCGAATTCCATGAAAATATACTTCATTCGGCGCGGAGTTCGCCATATTTTGAGCTAAAATAGCCTGCGGCTCGCCGCAAAGTCGCCGCTTTATTTCTTGCGCGTTAAGGAAGACCTGTTACGTGTTCGTCAATGAGGGACTATTAGAAGATTCGAGGGAGGGCTTATGGCTCGGGGCATTTTCAAAACAGTAGCAGCTTTGTTGGCCGTTTCAGCGGCATCCATCAGCACGGCGCAGGCCGGTGGTTTTAGTCGCGGTACGGCCGATACGGACATTCTATATGAAGAAGGCAATTTCAACATTCGGGCGGGGGTCACGATTGTCAGTCCAACGAGGAAGTATACTGCTAACGGTAATCCTGCGCTGGTCGGAACCGACTATACTACAACCTACGTTATACCATCGGCGGCGATAAAGCTGAATATTAGTGATGATTTGCGGTGTGCAGGGACTTTTTCCCAGCCTTATGGCGGATCGACGACCTTTGCTGCACCCACTACATCTGGAAAGCTTTCAGAGAATTTTGTTATCAATGAATTCGGTGCTACCTGCGGCTATAAAGTGGGCCTGTCAAAAGGCCAGTTTTGGGTGCTCGGCGGCTTGTTTCAAGAGGGCTTTGACTATCAGCGCGTCAATTTCACACCAGCGGGCAATGCCAACCTTGGTTTGACTGGCAAGGACGTTGGTTTTAGACTCGGAGCTGCCTACGAAATTCCAGAGATCGCGCTTCGCGCGCAGCTCATGTACCGGTCAGCGACAAGCTATGGTGCCACTGGGACATTAGCGGTGCCCACAGCCGCCATTCTAGGTCAGCAAGCTCAGGTTGCCGCTCTCGCTGGCAATCTATTACTGGCGCAAACATTGCAGTTACAGGCGCAAGCCGCCGCCGCTGCCGGGCTCGTGACGACCCTTCCTGCGACCGGAACAGGCGAGTTGCCGCAAAGTGTCGAGTTGAAGCTGCAATCCGGCATTGCTCCGGGTTGGCTTGCTTTCGGTTCCGTCAAGTGGACCGATTGGAGCGTAACCAAGCAGTTGATTGTCTCTTCACCGATCGGCATCCAAACGAATGACTATTTCTGGAAAGATGGTTGGACTGTTACAGCTGGTATCGGGCATGCATTCAACGATCAGATTTCCGGTGCAGCGAGCCTAACTTGGGACCAAGGTGTCAAAACAGGTTGGGATCTTTCCAGCGATACATGGACATTGGGCCTCGGCGGTTCCTATAAGGACTCCATGGGTGGTGAATTCCGTGGTGGTGTTGGCATCACGTACATCGCGGGCGCGACCGAGACGCTGAATGCTCTTGGTACTAACGCCGCCGTCGGCTCCGGCATGGCGTATGCCGCCTCAGCCTCCTACAAGGTCAAATGGTAAACCCCATTATCTGATATAAATTTGATCAAACCCGGCCTCGCGCCGGGTTTTTTTGAGCAACACTTTCCCAAAATGTGACGATTCCGCAACACCCGTTTAGGGAGTTTGCGGTATAGGATTTGCTAGGCATAAAATGCCGCTTTCCCGTCACAATCGGGGAGCACCGAACTCGGGTGCCAACGTGGCGACCTGCGACATAACACATGAATTAGACCGTGCAGGCGCGGTTGGGAGAAAAAATGGACGCTAAGACTATTTCAAAAGCAAATCTTCCTTCACGCCATACGACGGTCGGTCCGTCGCGTGCGCCGCACCGGTCCTATCTCTATGCGATGGGCCTGTCGGAAAAGGAAATCGCCCAGCCACTGGTTGGCGTTGCAAGCTGTTGGAACGAAGCCGCGCCCTGCAATATTTCACTCATGCGCCAAGCGCAGGTCGCCAAAAAGGGTGTTGCCGCCGCTAATGGTACGCCGCGCGAATTTTGCACCATCACGGTGACTGATGGCATAGCCATGGGTCATCAAGGCATGAAGTCTTCGTTGGCATCGCGTGAGGTG
>JANOYJ010000053.1:0-1719 GCA_031428815.1 Phyllobacterium sp. | reverse complement strand
GTGGAAACCCCGAAAGCTGAAAGCCATATCCGCCAAGCCCGCCCGCATGGAACGCCAAAGCTGCCCGAGACCGGACCGATGGCCGCCATGCTTAAGCGCCTGTTCGGCAAGGAGTAGCCCTGTGGACGCTCGACGAGGTATCCCGTCCCTAAGCTCGACCCGATTGACAGCCAAACTTACCCGAAAGGGATTGTGCGGATGAGCGATAGGCCGCTATAGGCTCTGCCAACGCGCTTCAAGCAATCGGTGAAAATATTATGGGTTTCAAATGTGGTATTGTGGGTCTGCCAAATGTCGGCAAATCCACCCTCTTCAATGCGCTGACCAAAACAGCAGCGGCGCAAGCAGCCAATTATCCGTTCTGCACGATTGAGCCAAACACCGGCGAAGTCGGGGTGCCTGACCCGCGTTTGGACATCATCGCCAAGATTGGCAAGTCAGCCAACATCGTGCCGACGCGCATCACGTTCGTGGATATTGCCGGCCTCGTGCGCGGCGCGTCCAAGGGCGAAGGTCTCGGCAATCAATTCCTCGCCAATATCCGCGAAGTCGATGCAATAGTTCATGTGCTTCGTTGTTTTGAAGACGACGACATTACGCATGTCGAGGGTCGTATCGATCCGGTGGCGGATGCTGAAACCGTTGAGACTGAGTTGATGCTCGCCGATCTTGATAGCATTGAGCGCCGCGTGGTCCAGTTCCGCAAACGTGCGCAGTTGAAGGACAAGGAAGCCGTCACCGTTTTGCCGGTGATGGAAGAGACGCTGGCGCTCTTACAGGCGGGCAAACCTGCAAGGCTGCTTCTAAAGAAGCTTCAGCCCGAAGACATTATCATCCTGCAAGGCCTTAATCTCCTCACCTCGCATCCCGTGCTCTATGTCTGCAATGTCATCGAGTCTGAGGCCGCCACCGGCAATGCTCATACGATTGCTGTTGCCAAAATGGCCGCTGAGCAAGGCGCAGGCTGCGTCGTCATCTCTGCCGCCATCGAAGCGGAAGTCGCACAATTGCCGGACGCCGATGCCAAAGAGTTCCTTGCCGACTTGGGTCTGACAGAGCCCGGTCTCGATAAGCTCATCCACGAGGGCTACAAGCTCCTCGGCCTCATCACCTATTTCACTGTCGGTCCGAAAGAAGCGCGAGCTTGGACCGTCTACAAGGGTGCGCGGGCGCCTCAGGCTGCCGGCGTCATCCACACCGATTTCGAGCGCGGTTTCATCCGTTCCCAAACCATTGCCTACGATGATTTCGTTTCGCTCGGCGGTGAGGTTCCCGCCAAAGAAGCTGGCAAGGCCCGCGATGAAGGCAAGGAATACATTGTGCAGGACGGCGACATCATGCTGTTCAAATTTAATATTTAACGCGATCCTTGAGGCCAGCCTTCAACGCATTGCTGCATTGCACCATGAATATTGCAATGCAGCATTACCTATGGTAAACAGTATGCCATTAAGAAACGCATCCAAAGGAAACACCCATGGCCACGAAAAAATCGACAATCTCCGAAGATCAAGTCCGCGACATCGCCTACGCACTTTGGCTCAATGACGGCCGCCCAGAAGGCTCCGCAGAAATCCATTGGTTCCGCGCTCTGGAACTCGTATCGGACAAGCCAGCCAAGGCTCCGGTAAAAAAAGCAGTTGCCAAAAAGGCAGCCTGATTTCAGCACCAAATTTTGAATGTTGAGGAGCGCGGTCAAAAACCGCGCTTTTATTATCC
>JANOYJ010000052.1:0-2477 GCA_031428815.1 Phyllobacterium sp. | reverse complement strand
GATTTCCGCAGGCGTCATGCCGGGCGGCGCAGACGGCACTACTTTCAATAGCGCCGCTTTCATCGCCTCGAACATAACGGCATCAACATTGTAGGTCTTGCCGGGTTGCAAAACGTTTTCAATTCTCAGTTTTGATGCCTTGGCCATGGGTCTTCCCTACATCTTAAGAACGACGTCAAACCCCCCATAGATCATGCGCTTACCGTCAAATGGCATCGGGCTCGCTCCCGGTTGCATTTCGGGCAACTGCATCAGTTTTTCCCAGGCCGCTGTGCGGACCTCTTTCGAGGGCCAGGTGATCCACGAAAACAGGACACTCTCATCCGGCTCGCGCTTCACCGCCATGCTGAAGGAGGTTACACTGCCCTCGGGCACATCGTCTCCCCAGCATTCAACGGCATTGAGCGCGCCATGCGCAATGAAAAGGGCGTCGAATTTCCTAGCGTATTCCAGATAAATCTCACGGTTGGCGGTCGGTACTGCCGCTACGAAGCCATCAATATATGCCATTGTCTTCTCCTTCGGGTTCAGTTCTTGTTTCCGATCAGTGCGAAATGTGCGCCCTGCGGGTCAACGCAAGGCGCGATCCATGTGCCGCCCGGCACTTCGTGCGGCTCCATCATAACGGTCCCGCCATTGTCCCTGACGCGCTGCGCGCCCGCTTCAATGTCGCCTACGCTGAAATAATAGGTCCAGTGCGGCATGGGGGATGAATCCATTTTCTTCATCATGCCTCCCATGCCCATGCCTTCACCGGTTTCGCCGAATGTCTGGTAGAGGCCCAATTCCGGGCCCATGTCGTGGGCAAAGCCTTTCTGCCAACCAAACAGTCCGGAGTAAAAACCCCAAGCCTCGTCCAAATTGCCCGCGTGTAATTCGTGCCAGCCGATATGACCTTTGGCCATAAACTCCGCTTTGGGCATGGCGGTGCCATTGCCCTTGAAGAGAATAAGCCCGGCACCATGCGGATCCGCAGCGACGGCAAAGCGGCCGACGCCGGGTATGTCCTGCGGTTCTTTCCAGATTTTGCCGCCGGCTTTGGTGACCTTTTTCGCATACTCATCAACGTCATCAACGCCGATATAGCCCATCCACATCGGCGGCATGTGTTTGGCATCATCCGGTACCGGCATAATGCCGCCGACTTGGGCGTCTCCGTTTGAAATCAGCGTGTAGGCCGCGCCCGGCATGTCGGAATCCGCCATTCTCCAGCCCATGACGGCGGCGTAGAATATCTCGGCGGCCTTCACGTCCGTCGTCATGACGTCGTACCAAACGAATGTATTGACCATGATGCTTACTCCTCCTTTTATGGCTTGTTGAAAAGCAATTCCACGTAGCGCCTGAGATGATCGACGCAGTCCTTGGCAACGCTTGGACTGTTTTCAGCCTTGGCAAGAATGAAGGCGCCTTGAATGACGGCTTGCATATACAGCGCGAGGCTTTTTGCGCTAAAGTCAGGAGCGTGTCCGTGTGCTTCCATCGCCAACACAATATCTGCCTCCACTCTCGCGGCATGCTCCCGAATGCTTTCGTTGCAGGCTTCTCGGATGCCTGGGTTGGATTGGTGGATTTCCTGCACCATTGTGCCGACAAAGCAGGTGAATTGGGGCACTTCGCCCATGATAATGGCTTTGCGAAAATCGATATAGCCAAGCAGACGATCAAGCGGGTCGTCGAACCCCATATACGGTGCTGTCGCAAAGAAACCGCCGGTTTTGACGCTCCAATGCTGAGCCGCCGCAATCGCCAATTCTTCCTTTCCCCTAAAATGATGGAAGAAACTGCCTTTAGTCAGTTCTGCTTGGGCGCACAGATCATCAATCGTCGTTGCCGCATATCCCTTGCTGCGGATCAGGCAATGTGCCGCATCAAGGATTTTGGTTTTGGAGCCATGTTGCTTTTGCATCAAAAAACATACCATTTGGTATGCTTCTGTCAAGAACAAACAGAATCTTTGCCTACCCTCCTCACCGGCGTCTCACTGCATCGTGACTTCCTCTTGAAAAACGACAGGCTTAATTTAAGTTCAACACAGACTGGAACCGAACCCATGCGTATTTCTCCGGCTCTGGCCGCTCTGGTCACCACCGCCGTGTTTACATCAACGCCTGCTCAGGCGGGCGATGTCAAAGGCGTTATCGAAATTTTCACCAGCCAAGGGTGCTCGTCCTGTCCGCCCGCCGACAAAGTATTTGGCGAAATCATTGAACAGAGTGGGGTGATAGGCCTTGCTTGGCATGTTGATTATTGGGACTATCTGGGCTGGAAGGACACGTTTTCATCCGCGCAATCTACTGAGCGGCAGCGCGCTTATGCCAAAGGCCTAGGTGAGCGCGGCGTTTATACGCCGCAGATCATCGTCAACGGCGACACC
Source organism: Phyllobacterium sp. (assembly GCA_031428815.1). GTDB lineage: Bacteria > Pseudomonadota > Alphaproteobacteria > Rhizobiales > Rhizobiaceae > JANOYJ01. The sequence continues at coordinate 100 of JANOYJ010000052.1, read as the reverse complement.
GTAGCCAAGAATTCAAGTTTTCGCCAGTCTATTGCCTCGGTGCTTTCCGGTTCATTACCAGTCGAGATCGATGCCAAAACAGTCGACGGGAATCTGATCG
>JANOYJ010000051.1:0-2668 GCA_031428815.1 Phyllobacterium sp. | reverse complement strand
TTTGTCTTCCAGCATCACCGCGAGATTGTCGGCGACGCCCTGCATGGCAATCGCCCCTACCGCCTCGCAGCGCGCCTGCTCAACGGCATCATAAATCGCCCGCGCCTGCTTGCCTTCCGGCGCCAAGGTCGAGTGCACGCGGCTGTCATGACAGGCACGGCGCAAAGCCATGGAATCGCCGAGGCCCCGTGTTACGGCGATATCATTCGCAGTGATTTTCTTTGGAAACTCGGGCAACCGGGCCCGGTTGCCCGCCAGCGCTGGCTTATCGGAAGCGAAGACAACTTCCATTTCCTTGTCCGCCGCAATGGCTCGCGTGGTGACGCGCAAAGCGGTACGGAACGGCTCTAGGTCAGGAGCCGCCGGATTCTTTGTCCGAGTGTTTGAATTCTCGGCCATGTGAGATCAGGTCAAAACCACATTGGCATGCGATTCCGGCAGTTCCGCCCCGAACGCCCGCTGGTAGAACTCGGCGACAAGACCGCGCTCCAGCTCGTCGCATTTGTTCAAGAAGGTGAGCCGGAACGCAAAACCGATGTCTTTGAAAATATGGGCGTTTTCCGACCAGGTAATAACCGTGCGCGGGCTCATAACGGTCGACAAATCACCATTGATAAACGCTTGCCGCGTCATATCGGCGACACGCACCATTTTGCCGACAATGTCACGGCCCTCTTTGTTTTGGTAATGCTTGGACTTCGCCAAAACAATCGCCGCCTCATTGTCATGAGGCAAGTAATTCAAAACGGTCACAATCGACCAGCGGTCCATCTGCGCCTGATTGATCTGCTGCGTGCCATGATAGAGGCCCGTCGTATCGCCAAGACCGACCGTGTTCGCCGTTGCAAACAGACGAAACGCTGGATGCGGGCGGATAACGCGGCTTTGGTCCAACAGCGTCAAGCGACCGGCTGATTCCAGCACCCGCTGAATAACGAACATCACATCGGGGCGACCGGCATCATATTCGTCGAAACAGAGCGCGACGTTATGCTGATAGGCCCATGGCAGAATGCCATCGCGAAATTCAGTGATCTGCTTGCCATCCTGTAAGACAATCGCATCCTTGCCGACGAGATCAATACGCGAAACATGGGAGTCGAGATTGACGCGCACGCACGGCCAATTCAGCCGTGCCGCGACCTGCTCAATATGGGTCGATTTACCCGTACCGTGATAGCCGGAAACCATCACACGGCGGTTAAAAGCGAACCCGGCGAGAATGGCCAATGTCGTCTGCTTATCAAACAGATAGTCCGGATCAATATCCGGCACTTGGCCTTCCGCAATCGCATAGGCTGGCACCACCATATCCGTGTCGAGACCATAAACCTCACGCACGTTGACAGTCGTATCGGGCAAATTGGCAATATCGCGATCAATCTTATTCATTTTTTCTCCGTCACGGATAAGCCACCGCTATCCGTATTTTTTACTAGAGCATTTCCGCTTTTGATGGAAACATCAAAAGCATAGGACAATGCGGCAACTCAAGGGCTACAAAACTTCAAGGGATTGAAGGCGATTCTGCCGAACCTTATGCCCAATCATGCCGATCAGGTGGTCAAACCCGCTTGGCGCAGTAATTTATAGGCCTGAATCACTTCCGCCAACCGGTCTTCTGAACTGCGATCGCCGCCATTGGCATCGGGATGATGCTGCTTTACCAAATCCTTGTAGCGCGCCTTAATGACATCGCCCTTCGCATTTGCGGCTAGGCCGAGGGTTTCAAGCGACTTGGCTTCTAATTGCTTCAACTTGCGCTGCTGCTCGGTCGGCGCTTTGCCATCATTGAACAGTCCGAACGGATCGCGCATTTTCGCCCGGGGATTGGCCCGGCCCCAGCGCGTTGTCGCGTCAAGGCTCTCCTTGGCTGCGGCGTTGACGCCCGCCTTCCACGTGGGGCGATGGCCTGTAATGGCTTCCTTCTGAAACTTGGCAATCTCCGTGTCATTTAATCCGGAAAAATAATTGAACGACTTATTGTAGTGGCGCACATGGTCCACGCAGAAATTGAAAAACTCGCCCTCGCGCATACGGCCCGCAGGCGCTTTATGCGTCGCCGGCTTTTCGCATTCCTGCCATTGACAATTGACGACAGCCTTCACCTTCGGCTCCTCGCCACGTTTCGGGCGGGTGCGGATTGAATCGAAGAGCTTTGAGTTTAAATCCATGGACAACAAATCTAGGGGTAAATGAGTGGTAATCAAGAATTGACATTCGGCGAATCCAGTCCATAGCCGTTTGGCGGGTAAAGGAAAAGGAGCTTCATTTGTCGCAGCTAGCAAATATTGAACAAAAGCTTACCAAAGCCCTAGCGCCGGAGCGCCTCGACGTCATCAACGAGAGCCATTTGCACGCCGGACACCATCACACATCGGACGGCCACCACTCAGAATTTGACGGCAAAGGCGAATCGCACTTCCGCATTCGCATTGTTTCAGCGGCATTTTCCGGCAAATCCCGTCTTGAACGGCACCGCGCGATTAACCTGCTTTTGGCCGATGAGCTAAAAGAAGCCATTCATGCATTGGCGATTGAAGCAAATGCGCCGGGGGAAGAGGTGCGGTGGTAGGGGTTATAGGACGTTCCAATAGAAACCCGTATAATCACCGCATTCTTTGACCGAAAAGCGAGGCGGCCCGAATGAAGCCGAAAGTCACATACC
>JANOYJ010000050.1:0-8743 GCA_031428815.1 Phyllobacterium sp. | reverse complement strand
GGATCAGCAACAATCGACGTGCGACCGGCAGCCAGCGCCGTCACCACATCGCCATAGCCAGCCTTGTCCTTGGCGTCGTTCTTCAACGCCCAAAGCAGCGTCGAAAGCGTCGCCGGGGCGGGTTTCAAAAGAGCGGGCAGGAAAATGTGATAGGCGCCGAAACGCACGCCCATTTTGCGCAATGCCGCACGGGCATCCTGGTCGAGAGACTTGGCTTCTTCGGCCACGTCCTTGCGTTTGATAATGCCGAGCGCTTCATAGAGCCTAAACGCCAACCCTTTGGCTGAACCCAAGAGCCCGTCGCCAACGGCAAGATCGGCCAGCGGCTTCAGGTGCTGTTCAATTTGATAGGCGACAAAGCGGTCAACCCGTGTCTGCACCATCTCGAGCGACGGCCCGGTCAATTGCTCATCGGCTAAAATAATCGCGCGGGGCTTTAATACATCCTCTGTCGAGGACAGGGTCGCAATCGGTGCGCCGAGCCAGCGGATCGTGCCGTCTTGCGCCAGCGCAATGTCGCCATTGGCAGCGGCAGAAAACCGGTAGGCCCGCGCATCATATTCCAATGCGAGCGCCTTCAAAGCTGCCGCGCGTATGGCTTTTGCGTCCTCGCCTTCCGCCGTTGAATCGGCAGAAAAACGGAACCCTTGCAACTCTCCAACATGATGTCCCGCTACAAGGACATCCCCGTTGACGCTGATTTCAGCTTCTAGCATATCATTCTCTCTTAGTCGCTTCATGAGCACACTTGTCCTGCGGTCTACGAAGCGTTTCGTCAACCTTTCATGCAACGCGTCGGACAAGCGATCCTCAATTTCACGTGTCTTTTGTTGCCAGTGTGACGGATTGGCAAGCCATCCCGGATGATTCGCCACAAATGTCCAGGTTCTAATCTGCGCAATCCGCTGCGACAGCGTATCAATATCGCCTTCGATGCGGTCGGCAAGTTTCACTTGCTCGGCCATATAGGCCTCGTCGACATAGCCGCGATTGACCAAATCCTTGTAGACCGCACTTACCAATTCGGCGTGCTGAGCGGGGGCAATTTTCCGATAGTCCGGCAATGAACACGCATCCCACAACATGGCCACGCGCTCCGGTGTGGTTGCAAGTTTGGTGATGTCTTCATCCTTTGCCAGAAAATGCAGCGCCTCGACATCGACCGATGGCAAGGCCCGTGTCAGGCCATCAATTGGCGCTACAGTATCAATGGATTGCATGAGTGCATTCAGCGTAGAATAATCGAATTGAGTGGTGCGCCATTGCAAAACCCGCACCGGCTCAAACTCATGCGCTTCAATGCGCCGGACAAGTTCATCCTCAAACGGCTCGACCTGACCTGTGACGCCAAAGGTTCCATCTTTCAAATGCCGACCTGCGCGTCCCGCGATCTGGGCGATTTCCGCGGGATTGAGCGGGCGATATTGCCAGCCGTCAAATTTGCGATCCTGCGCAAACGCAACATGATCGACATCAAGATTGAGCCCCATGCCAATCGCATCGGTGGCGATCAGGTAATCAACATCACCGGACTGAAACAATTCCACCTGCGCATTGCGTGTACGCGGCGACAGCGCGCCAAGAACCACTGCCGCACCGCCGCGCTGGCGGCGAATGAGTTCGGCGATGGCATAAACTTCATCAGTCGAAAACGCGACAATTGCTGACCGGGGTGGCAGGCGCATGATCTTCTTCTGGCCCGCGTAAAGCAGCTGCGACATGCGGGGCCGCGTCACGACATTAATGCCGCGCAAGAGCTTTTCGAGAATGCCGCGCATTGTCGCCGCGCCGAGCAACAGCGTTTCTTTTTTACCGCGCAGATGCAGAATGCGGTCGGTAAACACATGACCACGCTCAAGATCGCCTGCGACTTGCACTTCATCAATCGCCACAAAATCCGCATCCGTCTCGCGCGGCATGGCCTCGACCGTGCAGACTGAATAACGCGCAAAACGCGGCGTGATCTTCTCTTCACCGGTAATCAGCGATACGCGCTCAACGCCGACCTTTTCGACAACCCGCGTATATACTTCCCGCGCCAGAAGCCGGAGCGGAAGGCCGATGACGCCGGTGCGGTGGGTCAGCATCCGTTCAATGGCCATATGCGTCTTGCCGGTATTGGTCGGACCAAGCACAGCCGTCACATCACGACCGGAGACTACAAGCGGATCGGGCGGAGAAAAGGCAACGGTCATCAGGCTGGACGCGTTCAATCGGAGGCCCCCGTTAGCATCGGAACATGGCGATTGCAAAGCGACAAAGCGCCTGACGTTAACAGTTGGAACGGCGGCGGAACGAATCAGCGACGAATCAGCTTTTTGCGCTGATTCAGCTTTTGTTCACGGCTAGATGTTGTTAGGCGTCCAAGCCCTTGCACCAGATGATGAATCCGGTTTTTTCGACGAAGTGTCTTTTAAACGATTGCCGTTAACCTTTCGATCAAAGACAGGTCGGGTGAGAATCAACATATTGAAAAAATTAGGTTTTTAGTAATCTCGCCTAAGCATTCGTGAAGGTTCGATGGCTCCGTCAGCGGTGTAAAATTAACGTTCAGGGTAAAACCGGAACGAATCGGCGACGAATCAGCTTTGAGGCAAAGTTCTATCTTTGTTCACACATAATCTAGTGTGGAACACTGATTTCGACACAAGGCGGCAGCAGACCCAAGACCCTGATTTTCTGACGTCCGTTAAGAACTTCCCCCTCACTCGCCAATCCCGAACCAATTTGGCACAGCGATCTTCAGCTCGTCGCCGCGCACCGCTGCCACGTATCCTCATGCAATGGCATGGCATTCGGCGAGCGCACACGGCGCATTTCTGTTTCGGAGCGCAGGATGAACAGGATTTCCTTCCCTTCATCGAAGTCGCCCTTGGGTGCGATATAGCTGAAGGCATGGCGCGAATATTTACCCTGCACTAATTGCCCGGGCGCCAACTCGATCTGCGGTCCGTCGATTCGCAAATGGCTGCCGTCCTTATTGCACCAATCGCCATCGATGGCGTCGGCAAGGGCCGCACCAGACCAGAAAGCCGCTAGGCTTGCGATGACGAAATGAAAGACACGACGCATGGGTACCTCCCTGGGACCGTCACAAAGTATCAGGAGCGCCGCAAAAGAAAACGGCACCCGAAGGTGCCGCACTAAAAAGTGATGGGAAAGCGCTTTAAGTAAAATACTGTCCGCCATTTGCCGAAATTGTTGAGCCGGTAATGAACCCAGCATCATCCGACGCCAAAAACACCACGCAGCGAGCGATTTCTTCCGGCGTTCCCAAGCGGCCGACGGGAATCTGCGGAATGATGCGCTCGTTCAGCACTTTCTCGTCAATGGCTTTGACCATTTCCGTGCCGATATAGCCGGGACAAATCACATTGACCGTAATGCCGGCCCGTGCGCCCTCCTGCGCCAAGGCGCGGGAGAAGCCGATGTCGCCGGCTTTAGCGGCGGAATAGTTGGCCTGTCCAGCTTGGCCCTTTTGGCCATTGATCGAAGAAATCGAAATTACGCGGCCAAATTTGCGGTCGCGCATGCCGCCCCAGACCGGGTGCGTCATGTTGAACAGCCCGGTGAGATTGGTATTGATGACCTCGCCCCATTGCTGCGGCGTCATTTTGTGGAACATCGAATCGCGGGTGATACCGGCATTATTGACCAGAACCTCGACCGGGCCCAAATCCGCCTCGACCTGCTTGATGCCCGCCGCACAGGAATCATAATTTGCCACATCCCATTTATAGGTCTTGATGCCGGTCTCGGACGTAAACTTCGCCGCCGCCTCGTCATTGCCGGCATAAGTCGCCGCAACATTATAGCCTGCCGCTTTCAAGGCGATGGAAATAGCCGCGCCAATGCCGCGCGAGCCACCTGTAACCAGTGCAGTTCTGCTCATAGATTGTCCTCCCAGACGAAGTGAATAGTCAGTAGTGAATAGTGAATTGAAAATCAGCGAGCGCGGCAGGTAACAGGAGCCCTTTCTCCCTTACTTTTCACGCCGCTCTCTTCTCAATAGACTTCAACACACAGCGCAACACCCATGCCGCCGCCGATGCAGAGAGTGGCGAGACCCTTGCCGCCGCCCCGACGCTTCAATTCAAACAAGAGTGTGTTCAGAATACGCGCGCCGGACGCGCCGACCGGATGGCCGATGGCAATCGCGCCGCCGTTGACGTTCACAATGTTCGGGTTCCAGCCCATATCCTTGTTCACCGCGCAGGCCTGCGCCGCAAAGGCTTCGTTGGCCTCAACCAGATCCAGATCGTTGACGCTCCAGCCTGCCTTTTCCAGCGCACGGCGAGAGGAAGGAATCGGGCCGGTGCCCATAATGGCCGGATCAACACCGGCTGTTGCCCAAGAAACAATCCTTGCCAGTGGTTTAATGCCGCGGCGCGAGGCCTCCGCTTCGCTCATCAACACAGCCACTGCCGCACCGTCATTAATGCCGGAAGCATTGCCCGCTGTGACCGAGCCTTCTTTGTCGAAGGCCGGACGCAGCTTGGTCATGCTCTCCATCGTTGCGCCGTGACGGATGTATTCGTCGTCGGAGACATTGATGTCGCCCTTGCGGGTCTTCACGGTCACTGGAATGATTTCGTCTTTGAACTTTCCGGCCTTTTGCGCGGCTTCCGCCTTATTTTGCGAACCAAGCGCAAAAGCGTCTTGATCGTCGCGCGTCAATTGCCATTGCTTGGCGACATTCTCAGCGGTCTTACCCATGTGGTAACCAAAGAAAGCGTCGGTCAATCCGTCTTTTATCATTGAATCAACAAAAGAGAGGTCACCCATTTTTTGCCCATTGCGCAGATGCGCCACATGCGGCGCGAGCGACATGGATTCCTGACCACCTGCAACGATAATCTTGGCATCGCCCATACCGATCTGCTGCATGCCGATGGCCACAGCGCGAAGACCGGAGCCGCAGAGCTGATTGAGGCCCCACGCTGTGGCTTCTTTTGGAATTCCTGCATTCATCGCGGCTTGCCGTGCCGGGTTCTGGCCCTGCCCCGCGGTCAGGATTTGCCCCATAATAACTTCATCGACTTCCGCCGCATCGACGGAAGCGCGGAGAAGCGCTTCTTTGATAACGATCGAACCAAGATCATGCGCGGACACACTGGATAGTGCACCGTTGAATGATCCAACGGGCGTGCGTGTCGCGCTGGCAATAACGATGGAGGAGGCTTGGCTCATGAAACAATCCCTTGGGTTCGACCTATTCTTTTCTGTTTTCTATGTTTCATCCTACATTGCGCGAGTCAAACCTGAATTTTGCATGGCAGACATTAATGCAGGTCAAAGCTCAACTCTTCGCGGCGCACAATTTACTTGGCTCAATTCAGATTTTGCGCTTAGTGTGCATCTGCGAAGGCGGATTGGGTCATAGTCACGGCGTTTTGCGTTCCGGCTGTGGTCATCGGGAGATGGAAATGTCAGCGGTTAAAAAAGACATCGTAATCAAGAAATACGCCAACCGGCGGCTCTACAATACCGGAACCAGCACGTATGTGACGCTGGAAGATTTGTCTGAAATGGTCAAGAAAGGTGAGGAATTCACCGTTCAGGATGCAAAAACCGGCGAAGACATTACGCATTCGGTGCTGACTCAGATCATTTTCGAACTTGAGAACAAAGATGGACAAAACATGTTGCCCATCCCGTTCCTGCGCCAGCTCATCGCTTTTTACGGCGACCAGATGCAAATGGTGGTGCCGTCCTTTCTTGAACAATCCCTCAAATCCTTTTCGCTGGATCAAGACCGCATCCGCGAACAACTGACGTCTGTCATCGGAAAAACACCCATCGGCATGATGGGATTGGATGCGCCGATGAAAGCCATGGAAGAAACTGTGCGCCGCAACACGGAAATGTTTCAGAACGCGCTGACCATGTTCACGCCTTTTGCTGCAAAGCCGGACGCTGTGGCGCCCGCGGCCCCGGTAGAAAACGACGGTCTGTCAGAACTCAAGGAGCAGATCGCCGCCATGCAGCGCAAGATTGAGACGCTCGGAAAGAAATAGCTCGCTCTAGGTTAGTTGAAATTCACGTCGCGTCCGGCTGAGCGGATTGAGACCGAGAACCCGGCCAGCACATCAATAAACGCCATGGTCATCAAAAGAAAGAAGATTGGCGTTGCGGCGGATTTAACCAGCAAAAACTCAACGAGGTAGGCCACGAACACCAGTGTCGACAGTAAATGGTCTATTACCGATGCATTCGATGTGCGCGATGACTTGATGATTTCGAAAAATAGCATGATGAGAGAAATCACCAAGAGGATATCACCAAGCGTCAGCGAAAATGTGCCGCCGGACATCATATTCATCGAGAAGACTTCAGCATCGAACGGGGTCAGACCGCTGGTACCGACAAATCCAAACGCAATCAGGTTATAGAGAATAAAAGGGATGACCATCAACGGTAGGAGGCTAAACAGGGCCATTTGACCTTCGTCCTTCTTATTGTACGCGCCACATGAATCAAAATCGCGATGGTGTTGAAGCTGTCACAGCAAAAAGGCCGGTTTGCGACCGGCCTTCCACAGGTCAAATTTTGTTAACGCTTACGCCTTGGCGTCGAGAACCTGACGGCCGCGATACATGCCAGTCTTCAGGTCAATATGGTGCGGGCGGCGCAATTCGCCGGAATTCTTGTCTTCGACATAGGTCGGGGCCTTCAGCGCATCAGCCGAACGGCGCATGCCGCGCTTGGATGGCGAAGTTTTACGTTTAGGAACAGCCATTCTTGTAACTCACTTAGGTTCAACAGACAGGCTTGCAGATGAGACCGCCGAGCCGTCATACTTCCGGAAAGATGCGGGTCTATACACAGGCCTATCGGTTTTGACCAGCCCGTCGGCCAACTTTTTCATGAAAGCCCGGTAACACATTCCACATAGCCACCCGACATCGTAGCCCGCCGCTCGATCACCTTGGCCAAGCGGTTCAATCCCTTGGACGGTTTCGATGGTTTTCTAAGAATTGGATTGGGCAGAGACACCGCCAGCAATGCCGCCTGCCGACGGCTCAGGGTCTTCGCCGACACATTGAAATGATGCTGCGCAGCGGCTTCAATCCCGTAAATTCCCGGGCCCCATTCAGCAATATTGAGATAAATCTCCATCAAACGTCTTTTGCTCCAGAGCAAATCCACCAACAAAGCATAGGGCAATTCGAGTACTTTGCGCACATAAGAGCGGCTAGACCAAAGATAGACATTCTTCACGGTCTGCATCGGAATGGTCGAGGCTCCGCGTGAACCTTCGCCATCCATCGCGTCGTCGATAATTTGATTGATCGCCGGCCAATCAACGCCTTGATGTGCACAGAATTGACCGTCTTCTGACATCATAACCGAATGAATGAGCGCCGGCGAAATGTCGTCAATCGCCACCCATTGCCGGTCATAGCCCTTGAAGGTGACCAAGTCTTTCAGCATCAAGGTTGAAACCGGATGCACAAAGGACGGAATGTAAAGTAGAGTCAGCACGACCGGCACAAGCGCCAAAATGGCAGCCACTTGCACCAGTTTCTTCAGCCGCCTCCCCCAGCGGCCTCCCTCCAGCAGAGCACGTACCCGCGAAGAAGGTTTGCTTGCGCTCAACGCCATCTGTAAACCCGGAAATAATAATTCATGAGCCTTACCGGCACACAGCTGTATGTGCAATGCTGCGACCATCTGATGAAATGACACGATGACCGAAATCTCTGAGTTCCAATCCCGTCTCGCCGTAAACGCGTTGTCCGTGGAAGCGCTTCTGAAGCACCTGCTCACAGAGCGTCCGCTCGACGGCGAGATTATCCGCCCGGCGCATCTCATGTCCGCCATCCGCCATGGCGTGTTGAATGGCGGTAAGCGCCTGCGTCCGTTTCTGGTTCTGGAGAGCGCAGCTCTCTTTGATGGAAATGTTGAGGCGGCGCTGCGTGTCGCGGCGGCCTTGGAATGTGTGCATTGTTATTCGCTCATCCATGATGACCTTCCCGCCATGGACAATGATGACCTTCGCCGTGGCCAACCCACAGTCCACCGCGCTTTTGACGAGGCGACGGCGATTCTTGCCGGTGACAGCCTCCTTACCTTTGCCTTCGACATCATTGCTGATCCCGAGACGGAGCTTCCCGACACAACCCGCCTTGATCTTATTCGGGCGCTTTCACGCGCTTCCGGCTTCGGTGGCATGGCGGGCGGGCAGGCGTTGGATTTGCAAGCCGAAAGCGACAAGCCGGACGAGGCCGGAATTATCCGCCTGCAAGCGATGAAAACCGGTGCATTGCTGCGCTTTGCTTGTGAAGCCGGTCCGATGATCGCCGGAGCCAACCTCGAAGACCGTCAACGCCTCTCCGAATTCGGTGCGGCCATCGGCCTCGCGTTTCAACTCGCCGATGACCTCCTCGATCACACCTCCGACGCGATGACCGTGGGAAAAGCCACCGGCAAAGACGCGGCCGCAGGCAAGGCAACGCTTGTGTCACTGCATGGTGCCGTCTGGGCGCAATTGCAGCTCAAGGGGCTGATCGAGCAAGCCGTCGAGACGCTCGCGCCTTATGGGGCGAAGGCGGAGGTGCTGATTGAGGCGGCGCGGTTTGTGGCGAATAGGAGAAGCTGAGAGTTAACTGCTCAACGATAGAATTTGTAATGCGTCAATTTACACTTGACGAAAATTGGTATGCTGTTCATACTTCACCATGAACATTGAAACCGTTCGGAACAAGTCGCTGCGCGCTTTTCTTGAGACAGGAAAGCCCAA
>JANOYJ010000049.1:0-7953 GCA_031428815.1 Phyllobacterium sp. | reverse complement strand
GTATCAATATGGCCGACACCGACAAGGTGATCTCACTCGCCATTCTGCGCCACGTCAATGCGACACCGGCTGAGCGTGCGGCATATCTAAAACAAGCCGTGGCGGAGCGCCGTGCGCTCGGCGCGACCGATGGTGAGGAAGTGGCGTTAGTCGGCGAAGATGCGGTTGAAGACGCTGAATTGACGCCGGAGCGTTATGCTGAATTGAAGGCTGCCGAACAATATGTGTTGACGGTCAGCGAATATGGTTATGGCAAACGTTCGAGCTCGTATGATTTCCGTGTCACCAATCGCGGCGGCAAGGGCATTCGGGCAACCGATACAAGCAAGGTCGATGAAATTGGTTCAATGATCGCGACATTTCCTGTGGGTGATGCCGATCAGCTCATGCTGGTTTCGGATGGTGGGCAGCTGATCCGTGTGCCAGTCGGCGGCATTCGTATTGCCAGCCGCGCGACCAAGGGCGTAACGATTTTCAACACGGCAGAAGGCGAGAAAGTTGCATCTGTCGAACGCATCAACGAGCCGGAAGGCGACGACGTCGAGGAAGACGAGGTCGCCGCCGGGGCGTAATTTTGTTCATTGCCAATAGAGGCGGACTTTCTCGACCTTTGGCTTAGACGATTCGGCATGGAGCATGATCGCCGTTGCGGCGGTCATTGCGATGATCATCGCGGTGCAAAGTAGAAACAACATGTTGGTGTCCTTTCGTGGAACCCTTGTTGTGATAACGTTTCATCAGGCGTTTAGTTTCATTGATGAGTGCTGAATCTGAGCCAAATGGTTCATTCATTTTGAGTTCATGCTTTATAATTGGTGACCGATTGAAATATCTGAGCAAAACCGATAGACGACGCCCATGAAAATCGTGCTTTACACCGGTTCGTTCGATCCACTGACCAACGGACATCTTGAAGTGCTCGGCGCGGCTTTGGTGATTGCTGATCGTGTTGAGGTGGCGATTGGTGTGCACCCGGGCAAGAAGGCACTGTTTTCGTTCGAGGAGCGGTCGCAGATGATGTCGGCGGTCGCGCTTGAGGTTTTTGGCAAAGAGGCTGATCGGATTTCAGTGATCTCTTTTGATGGATTGGCTGTGGATGCCGCTAAAAAGGCGGGTGCGAGTGTGATTGTACGCGGGCTGCGCGATGCCACGGACTTTGATTATGAAATGCAAATGGCAGGCATGAACGGCGAAATGGCACCCGGCATTCGTACGCTTTTCGTACCTGCCAATCCCGCCTCGCGTCATATCACGGCCACTTTGGTGCGCCAAATCGCGGCGATGCAGGGTAATGTGTCGGCTTTTGTACCGAAACGCGTTGCCGATGCGCTCAACACCAAGTTCAAATCCTAAACAAGGGCCTTTCCATGAAATTACGTAACTTCACGTTCCTCGCCGCCTTGACGTTATCGATTACCGCGCAAGCCGCTGAACCCGACAATACGATGGTCATCAAACTGAAAGATGGTGACGTGGTTGTCGCCTTGCGGCCTGACCTTGCGCCCAAGCATGTCGAGCAGATCAAAGCGCTTGTCCGCAAGGGTTTCTATGATGGCGTTGTCTTTCACCGCGTCATAGATGGGTTTATGGCGCAGACCGGCGATGGACAGTTTGGCGATTCCGATGGCGGCTATGATCCAAATGCGGCAGGCACCGGTGGTTCGGACCTGCCGAATATTCCGGCAGAGTTCACCAAGGAGCCTTTTGTGCGCGGCACCCTTGGCATGGCGCGGTCGCAAGACCCGAATTCGGCCAATTCGCAATTTTTTATCATGTTTGCACCGGGCGATTTCCTGAATGGCCAATATACGGTCGTCGGCACGGTCGAGAGCGGCATGGATATTGTTGATAAAATCAAAAAAGGCGATCAGTCCAATAATGGCTCCGTCAATGATCCCGACAAAATGATCAGCGTCAAAATCGCTGCCGATAAATAAAAGGATAAATCAATGGCCTATAAAGACCCTGAAAACACACTCGTTCTTGATACCACCAAGGGCAACGTCGTGATCGAACTTCTGCCCGACTTGGCGCCCGGTCATGTTGCGCGGATCAAGGAACTCGCGCGTGAAGGCGCCTATGATGGCGTTGTGTTCCACCGCGTTATCGAAGGCTTCATGGCGCAGACAGGCGACGTCAAATTCGGCAAGTCCGGCGGCGCGGCATTTAACCCGTCGCGTGCGGGCATGGGCGGCTCGGAAAAGCCGAACTTGAAATCTGAGTTCTCCAACATGAACCATATGCGCGGCACCTGCTCGATGGCCCGCTCGCAAGACCCGCATTCTGCCAACTCACAGTTTTTCATCTGCTTTGACGATGCCGGGTTTTTGAACCGTCAATACACCGTTTGGGGCCAAGTCGTGGAAGGTATGGACAATGTTGATAAGATCAAGCGCGGCGAACCTGTGCAGGATCCGGACAAGATTGTCTCGATGAAAGTCGCTGCGGATATTGCGGCTTGAAAAAGTTAAACCTCATATTGCTCTCGTTGCTGGTATTCAGCGGCGAGACTTTTGCGACCGAGACCATGGTTTGCGCCTCACGCAAGGGTGAGGTTTCGGCGTCGCTTCTGATGGGCTCGCTTGATGTCGTGGCAATCGCCAGCGCTTCCGTTACTTTTGGTGACAAGAGTTGGGCGACGGAGGCTGCGGGAGACAAAAAGATTGTCGTCGGTCAGGCATTTGAAGACGGTTCGCACCTGAATGTTGATTTTACCGACGAGCAGATCATAACCAAAATTGCCGAACTAAGACTTGTCAAAGCAAGTGAAGAAGACAATTTTGCCGTCGCCGGGACGTTACGTCTTCCGGGTTTGGGCGCTTGGGCGGTTGATTGCACCGAGTAGCTATATTTTCGGGGAGAATGGTGTGAGCAATCCAGTGCGGGCGATCATTGTCTCGGGCGCAGTCTATGACTTGTTTGTCGCCGTGACGCTAGCTTTGCCGCCAACGGCTCGTTTGCAGCAACTGCTCTAATTCACCATGCGCGTTGACCAGTTTGATTTTGATCTACCAGAAGCGAATATCGCGTTGCGCCCTGCGGAACCGCGCGATGCGGCGCGGATGTTGGTTTTGTCGAGTGTCGGCGGGCAATTAGACAGTTATGTCAATGCTTTGCCGGACTTTCTGACACCTGGAGACATGCTTGTTTTCAACAATACCAAAGTCATTCCGGCGCAATTGGATGGCATCAGGCGTCGGGGTGACAATGTCGCGAAGGTCTCCGTGACGCTGCATATGCGCATGGCGCCTGACCGGTGGATGGCGTTTGTACGGCCGGGTAAACGGGTCGCCAGGGGAGATCGTATCCAGTTTGGGGAGGGCGGCCATGCTTGTCTCCTCGGTTCGCTTGATGCGACCGTCTTGGAAAAAGGGGAGGATGGCGAGGCGTTGCTTGGCTTTGACTTTTCGGGTCCGGCTCTCGACGAAGCATTGAAATTGTCGGGCCACATTCCCTTGCCGCCTTACATTGCTTCCAAACGTAACGAGGATGATCGCGACCGCGCGGATTATCAGACGATTTACGCCGAGCATGATGGGGCGGTTGCGGCGCCGACGGCTGGATTGCATTTCACGCCGGAACTTTTTGCGCGGCTGGATGCCATGGGCGTACAACGCGCCTTCGTGACACTGCATGTGGGGGCAGGGACGTTTTTACCAGTCAAGGTGAATGATACCAAGGATCATAAAATGCATGCCGAGATCGGCGTGATTGATGCCAAAACCGCCGCTCAAATCAATGCGACAAGAGCGGCGGGCGGGCGCATTATTGCTGTAGGCACGACGTCGCTACGACTGTTGGAAAGTGCGGCCGAGAAGAACGGCTTTGTCAATGAGTGGTCCGGACCCACGGATATTTTCATCACCCCCGGATACACATTTCGCGCTATTGACGGGCTGATGACAAATTTTCACCTGCCACGCTCGACATTGTTCATGCTGGTCTCGTCATTGATGGGGTTGGAGCGAATGAATGCTGCTTACGCGCATGCCATCAATAGCGGCTATCGCTTCTATTCCTATGGTGATGCGAGCCTGCTGATCCCATGAGCGAGACATTCACATTCAAACTGCTTGCAACAGACGGCAAAGCGCGGCGCGGCGAAATTTCCACCCCGCGCGGTGTTGTGCGCACGCCCGCGTTTATGCCTGTCGGGACGGCAGGAACGGTCAAGGCCATGTATATGGAGCAAGTACGCGGCTTGGGCGCGGATATTATTCTCGGTAATACCTATCATCTCATGCTGCGCCCAGGCGCTGAGCGGGTGGCTGGGCTTGGCGGTCTGCATCACTTTGCCAATTGGCCACATCCAATCCTGACCGATTCCGGTGGGTTTCAAGTGATGTCACTGTCGAACTTAAGAAAAATAACCGAACAGGGCGTCACATTCCGCTCGCATATTGATGGTTGCGCGTTTGAGATGACGCCGGAGCGGTCGATCGAAATCCAGGGTCTGCTTGGCTCGGATATTCAAATGCAACTCGACGAATGCGTGGCATTGCCTTCCACGCCCAAGGACATTGAAAAGGCCATGGAGTTGTCCTTGCGTTGGGCTGAGCGCTGCAAGATTTTCTTCGGCATGCAACCCGGTATGGCCATGTTCGGCATCGTGCAGGGCGGTGATATTCCCGCGCTCCGTCTTCGCTCTGCGCAAGCATTGAGCGCGATGGATCTCAAGGGCTATGCTGTCGGTGGCTTGGCAGTCGGCGAGCCGCAAGCAGTGATGCTGGATATGCTCGACGTTACACTGCCGGTACTGCCTGTAAGTAAGCCGCGATACCTCATGGGCGTCGGCACGCCGGATGACATTTTGAAATCGGTGGCGCTTGGTGTTGATATGTTCGATTGCGTGATGCCGACGCGGGCAGGGCGACATGGTCTCGCATATACGCGACGCGGCAAGGTGAACCTGCGCAATGCGCGCCACGCCGATGATCCAAGACCGCTGGATGAAGAAAGCACGTGTCCGGCGGCGCGGGATTATTCACGCGCCTATCTGCATCACTTGGTGCGGTCGAATGAGTCCTTGGCCGGCATGCTTCTCACATGGAACAATCTGCATTATTACCAACAGCTCATGCAGAGCATACGCGACGCAGTCGAAATTCACGGTTTTGAGGCGTTCGCTGGCGAAACTCAAGAAGTTTGGAAGCGCGGCGATATTGAGTTACACTCCTAGGAATGGGCGCTTCCGGCGCGGGAGGGCGTTAGTTTAGTGCTTTCTCGCCTGAACCAGATAGGCGCTGATCGCTGTATCGCCGAGTAATCTCGACGCCTCTAAGCGGTGCAGACCCTCAATCAAAACATGGCGGTTGCCATCGAGCCGCACTTGGATCGGGATTTTCATGCCGTGTTCGAGAATGTCTTCGGCCAGCTGTCGCGCTTTCTCAACGTCAAGCGTCTTTTTGCGCTCTGTGGGTACATAGATGGTGTCGAGTTTGACCTTGTAGATATGCAGCATGGGAATCCTCAACGATTGCGCCAGCTTAGCGGTTAAATTGGCGCTGTCGCGAAATTTGTACGCCCGCGGGTGATGTGAAGTGCAAAACGGACTGAAAGCCTTTAGTTTCGCGATTGAGCAGTGCATGTTATCGAATGGCATGCGCAGCATCAAATGACAGCTAATCTCTGCTGTGGGGGGCGGGCTTTGTTCCCGCCTCTCGCCTTTTACATAAAGCATGGCATAGTGCGCTGGGACTATCGGAGAACACCATGTTTCGACGCATTTCCTTGACGTTTGTTCTGATGCCGTTCTTTTCCGCTCACGCTTCATCCTTCACTTATAAAGTTCAAGAGGGTCAATGGACTGTTAACGGTGGCAAATCGCATTGCGAGGCAATGAACCGCCCGCCATCAGAAGCCAATTACGCGCCGATCAACATGATGTTTATTCATCAAGACGAGAAACGCGAGCCGAAAATCACAGTGATATTCTGGCCGGGCGCGTTGCCAGAGAAGGCGACGTCGTTGAAGTTCACGCTTAATGTCGGCGGCGAGCAGAAAGTCTTCGATGTTCCTGCCAAAATCGGCAATCCGGAATTGAACGTCATTGCAACGACTGAACCTTTGCCGAAGGATTTTTCGCGCACTATGGGCGATTTAAGCCAAGTCTTGTTCAACATGGATGTCGAAGTGCCGGGCTCGAAGGCGAGAACAGTGTTCAGCATTGAGGACATCAGCCGTGTCCTCAATCTTCTGAATTCTTGCGTCTATGAGCTGGAGCAATCGAAAAAAGCTAATTAAGCACGTCCGAAATATTGCTCTTTGCCGATTGGCACGCCGTTGTGACGCAGGATGTTATAGGCGGTGACGACGTGGAACAAGAAGTTAGGCAGACCATGGATGAGGAGATAGTCCTGACCATTAAAGGTCACATCGCCGCTCGGGCGTTTCATAATGATCTCGCGCGCTTCCTGCCCGTCCAGTTCGCTGGCCGGAATTGCCTTCACCATATCAATCGTCTTGGCGATACGTGCTTGCAATTCAGCAAAAGTCGTCTCGTTGTCTTCCATCTTTGGAATATCGCGACCGGCGAGCCGGTGAACTACGCCCTTGGCGCTGTCCGTGGAAATTTGCACCTGTCGCACTAGGGGGAACATGTCTGGCGCAAGGCGGGAGTTGAGGAATACCGATGGATCGATCTTGCGCTCGAGAGCGTTTGCTTCGGCCTTTTTCAGAACATTGGCAAGACCATTCAGCATGGTCAGAAAGGTCTGGGTTGCGGCAACAGAAAATGTGATCGTCATGAATTCCTCCGGTATTTTGTTTGGATTTGTAATTACGCGGCATATGGGAGCGTTGCGCGGGATTTGAAAGAGGAACGGAACGGGAAAGGTCAGCGTTGCCGTGGAATCACTTGATATTAAACGGGTTTGAAGTTTTTGAGTATCTCGGCCAACGCCGGTTCCGCGACGCGTTTGGCGGCATCCTCCAGCGTCATCCAGAATCGTGCGCGCTCAAGTTTCTCCGGCCATGAGCTTAGCATTTTACGGACTTGCATCGGGTAGATGTCAACAATGCAGGGCAGCGCAAAGCCGGGGCCGATGACTTTTACATACTCATAGGTTCCGACGATTTTGTTAGACATTTTGCCCTTGAGGCCTGCCTCTTCGAATGCCTCCTGTTCAGCGGCTTGGGGATCGGTCATGCCTTTTTCCGGCCAGCCCTTGGGTAAAACCAGACGGCCCGTCTCGCGGCTGTTGACGAGCGCAACGAATAAGGTGCCTTTACGCTTTTCCCATGGCAGAGCGGCAACCTGCCGGCGCGGGGTTGCCGAGCCGGGGTCTTCTTCATGCTGGGCTATCGCCGCCTTCAAAAGCAAATTCACCGCACTCTCCATGTTGCGCGGTCGTTCACTGGAAGTCATTATCCGGCAAACCAATTAAAGTTTGCTTATTCATGATATTGGCGATTCGGGGAACAGATTTATGACGGTTTTACGATGAAAAGCTTTCAGCCTTTGTGACCCTCAGTAATCGGGGCCTGATAAGTGAATCCCATATCCCATGGAAAGTAGATCCACGTGTCTTGGCTGACTTCGGTCACAAACGTATCGACCAAAGGGCGGCCTTTGGGTTTGGCATAGACCGTGGCGAAATGTGCTTTCGGCATCATGGCCCGGACGATGGCGGCGGTTTTGCCGGTATCGGTAAGGTCATCGACGATGAGCACGCCTTCGCCGTCATTGGCGAGGATTTCCGGCGATATTTCCTTCAATACTTTGAGCTCACCCTGTGCAGTATAGTCATGATAGGAGGCGATGCAGACCGTCTCGATCATGCGAATATCGACTTCGCGGGCAATGATCGCTGCGGGAACGAGGCCGCCTCGCGTGATGGCGACCATCGCACGCCATTTGAGGCCGGTACCCGCCAGGCGCCAGGCAAGAGCGCGGGCGTCGCGATGAAACTGGTCCCAGGAAACGGGGAAGGCTTTTTCGGGAAGGGACATGAG
>JANOYJ010000048.1:0-2981 GCA_031428815.1 Phyllobacterium sp. | reverse complement strand
CACGGCATCCAGCAGGAAGGTCAGATGGAGCTTTGCAAATACCCAAGTGAGGATGCCTTCCTTGGCAAGGATCAATTTCCACGCATAGACCTTGACCAGATAACTCGACCAGAGCGGCAACATAACCGCGAGATAAAACAGCGCCTTCCAACTACCCTTGGCATAGCGCGCCGCGTAATAAGCAATCGGAAACGCAAGGACGGCACACCCCAGCGTTACCGCTGCGGACATCAAAACAGTCCGCACAATGATGTCAAAATTGGACGGGCGTAAAAGCTCACCATATGTCTTCAGCGTCAGCTCGTGATTGATAAGGCCCGAAAACTCATCGATGGAAAAGAAGCTTTGAAGAAGGAGCGCGAACAGCGAGCCCACATAGATAACACCGAGCCATAACAGCGGCGGAGTCAGCATTAAAAATAAAAAGAATTTGGGATTGCGCCACAGATAATCCGAAAACCGTCCGCCAAGACTGGTCGGCTTTTCGCGAATGACGAGAGCGGAAACACTCACGCGCCCGCCTCCATCAAATGAATGTCGCGGCTTTCAAAGCCAAGCGAGACCTCGCTTCCAATGGCCGGAACAGTACTTCCCGCCGGCAAGGCCGCAGCGATGCGAGACCCTTCATACTCGGTAACCACTTTAGTCGTCGCCCCGACATAATGCGTAGCAATGACAATCGCTTTCAGACCATCCTTCGACCCTGCGCTTGTCACGCGCACAGCCTCAGGCCTTAGACTCCCCCACCGGCTTTCGCCCGTAATTTTCCGCACAAACTCAGGCGGCAAAACATTGGATGATCCGACAAAATCCGCAACAAACCGGTTGGCGGGACGTTCGTAGATTTCAGTTGGCGAACCCGCCTGCACGATCTTGCCATCATTAAACACCGCGACACGATCCGCCATCGACAGCGCCTCGCCTTGGTCATGCGTGACAAAGACAAAGGTTATGCCGAGCGCCTTTTGCAGAGACTTCAATTCTTCTTGCATCTGCTCGCGAAGTTTCAGATCCAAGGCACCGAGCGGTTCATCCAACAACAACACTTTCGGCTTGTTAACGAGAGCCCGCGCCAGTGCCACGCGCTGCCTTTGCCCGCCGGACAATTGCCCCGGACGCCTTGTGCCATAACCGGGCAGCTTCACCAAGGCCAAAGCCTCTTCCGCCGCTTTGTATCGCGCCGTCTTTTCAACGCCCGATACCATCAACCCGTAGGCAACATTGTCGAGCACGCTCAGATGCGGAAACAGCGCATAGTCTTGAAATACCGTATTCACATTACGCCGGTAAGGCGGCACGCCTACTGCGGTCACACCAAAAATCTCCAGATGCCCGGTTGTCGGCTGCTCAAACCCTGCGATCAAACGCAAGCATGTCGTCTTGCCCGAGCCCGATGGCCCGAGCATGGCAAAGAACTCGCCCTCGGCAATATCGAGATCCACGGCGTCAACCGCGCGCACAGTCCCGAAATGCCGCGATACGGCATCAAATCGAACAGCAGTGGTCATGCAGTTCTTTCCCAGATTGGCTATTACGTGAAAGGCTCATCGCAGCCGTGGTAAAAATTCGGGGTGGCGAGTCGTAAGGGTGTTATATTTGAGAACCGGAGCGGAGTGAACTCAAAGTTCATGAGCACCGGAAGCGCAGAAAATCACAATCTGACGACCGCCAGCGCGGATTTTATCTTCCGCCGATGACACCGATGTAATCGGACACCCACCGATAATACGGCACACACTTGTCGCCTTGCGTGGCGCACTTTGACTGCGGTGTTTTCCAGAACTTGATCTGGTCGAACTTGTCGCCGCCATTATTGGCGCAGCCCGCATCCGTCAAAAGCGCATTGCCCTTGCATGCGGCGGGGACAGAGGGAACGGTACCAAACCAAGCCGATACATCGCCCTGCACCTTAGGAGACAAAGAATGCTCCATCCACATATAGGCACAGTTTGGATTGGCAGCTTCCGCATGCAACATGGTGGTGTCGGACCAACCCGTAATTCCTTCTTGCGGGAAAGTTGAGGCGACTGGCGTTTTTTCCATCGCGACTTTGTCGCCTTTCAGTACGTTGACTTGGAATGGCCAAGAGCCGGATGCGACAACGCCCTCATTCTTGAAATCATCCATTTGAATAAATGCGTCATGCCAGTAGCGGCCCACCAGGGTCCGTTGGACCCGCAAGAGGTCGAGCGCTGCCTTGTACTGATCTTCATTGAGTTCATAGGGATCCTTGATGCCAAGTTCCGGCTTGTGGAACATCAAGTAGTTTGCAGCGTCGGCAACGTGGATTGGCCCGTCATAGGCCTGAACCCGCCCCTTGTTGGTCTTGCCATCCGGCAGATTCATTTCTTCAAAAACGACGTTCCAGCTTTTCGGCGCTTCTTTGAAGACATTGGTATTGTACATCAGAACATTGGCGCCCCAAACATAAGGCGTGCCGTAGTGCTTCCCGTCAATCGTGTGCCAAGGAGCGTTTTGTAGGCGCTCATCAATGGTGCTCCACGAGGGAATAAGCGCCGTGTTGATTTCTTGAACGCGCTTACCGGCAACAAGGCGAAGCGAGGCATCGCCGGACGCGGTGACAAGATCAAACCCGCCTTCATTCATCAGCGCAACCATTTCGTCTGACGTGGCCGCTGTTTTGACGGAAACCTTGCAGCCGGTCTTGCCTTCAAATTCGGTGACCCAGTCAAAGGCTTTGTCAGTCTCACCGCGCTCAATATAACCGGCCCAAGCCACGATATTCACCGCACCTTCGCCTTTACCCAGTTCTTTCATCATCTCGGCAGATGCGGATTGCACACCAAACGACATCAGCACTGACAAAGCCGTGCAGCTATTCAAAATCTTCTTCATGTGATTGCTCCCAGATAAAGCCGTGCCGTTCCCGATTGGGGCATCTTGCTCGGATCGCATGCTGGCGCGGATTAAGAGCTTTCGCAAATTCATAATTCAAATGGATGGTATCGGAATTTCCGATA
>JANOYJ010000047.1:0-3934 GCA_031428815.1 Phyllobacterium sp. | reverse complement strand
TTCCGCACCAATGATGCCGTGTTGATTTACTATGTTGAGGCGCTGTTGCGCGATTCTGACATTGCGCATTTTGTTGCCGATCAACATATGAGCATTCTGGATGGCTCGATCGGCGTCTTGCCAAGGCGCATCATGGTGGATGCCGAGGAAGAGGCCCGCGCGCGCCGTTTGATGCAAGACGCCGGTCTCGGCGATAATCTGAAATGAGCGACGGCGAGACAGTGGATGCGTTTCATCGCGGGCGCTTTGTTGTCGTACAGCCGGAAAAGCGCGGGCATCGGAGTGGTGTGGATGCGATGATTTTGGCCGGAGCTGTTGCGACTGACTTCGCTGGCACTGTTGCGGATTTCGGCGCGGGGGCCGGTGCGGCGGGGATGGCGGTCGCTTCGCGGTGTGCGTCGGCGACTATTACTTTTGTTGAAAACGATGCGCGAATGGCCGGGTTTGCCCGCAAGACGATTGGCAATGACGCAAATGCTGAGTGTGCAGGCCGGCTCAAGGTTATCGAAGCCGACATTGCGCTTTCTGGAAAAATGAGAGTCGATTCAGGGCTCTCTGACCGGATGTTCGACCAAGTCATTATGAACCCGCCGTTTAATTCCGCCAGCGACCGCGCCACACCGGATGCTTTGAAGGCCAGCGCCCATGTGATGAGCGACGATCTTTTTGAGACGTGGTTGCGCACTGCGGCCGCAGTGTTGAAGCCGAATGGCGGTCTGGCCATCATCGCCCGCCCCGCTTCGCTCAATGATATGCTCAACGCCTGCAAAGGCAGATTCGGCGGCGTGCGGATCGTGCCTATCCTGCCGCGCCCGGAGGGGGCGGCGATACGGGTTGTGCTGACCGGTATTCTCGGCAGTCGCGCGGGAGTGAGTTTGGAGGCGCCGCTCGTTCTGCACGGCGACAGTGGCAATACATTTTCGCCTCGCGCCAATGCGATCATCAATGGAGAGCGCGGGCTTTTCGATTGACCGTTGCACTGCCTCAAATAATTCTTACATGAGCCTTGAACATAGGATTGATTTTTTTGAAACGCTTTCTCGCCAAGCTCCTCCCCCGCCGTTTTCGCATAGGTGTCGTTGAAATCCCGGTCGTCCGGCTTTCGGGCACGATTGCGTCCGGTGGTGGCTTGCGGCCATCGCTTTCCTTGGCGGTCGTTGCGCCGTTGTTGGAAAAAGCGTTTGCCGACAAGAACGCGCCATGCGTCGCCATTTCCGTTAATTCGCCCGGTGGCTCTCCGGTACAGTCACGGCTGATTTACCGTCGTATCCGCGATCTGGCGGACGAGAACAAAAAGCCGGTCTTCATGTTTCTCGAAGATGTCGCGGCGTCGGGTGGTTATATGATTGCGGTGGCGGGTGATGAGATTATCGCCGATCCGTCAACAATTGTCGGGTCAATCGGCGTTGTTGCCGCGACGTTCGGATTTCCAGAATTGCTCAAAAAAATCGGTGTTGAGCGCCGCGTTTATACGGCGGGTGCGAACAAAAGCACGCTTGATCCGTTCAAACCGGAAAACAAGGCGGACGTGGCGCATCTCAAAGCCTTACAGCTTGAAGTGCATCAGACTTTTATCGACATTGTCAAAGAGCGGCGCGGGGCGAAGCTCTCCGATGATCCCGATATGTTTACCGGCCTGTTCTGGACCGGCTTGAAGGGCAAGGAACTTGGCCTTGTCGATCATCTCGGCGACATGCGCTCTTTCTTAAAAGGCCGGTTCGGCGAAAAGACCAAGCTGCGGCTGATTGCCCAATCACGGGGGATGTTAGGCTTGCGTTCGGGCGGCACTCCCGGTGTCAATCTGTCCGGCGCTGAACGCGCGGCGATTGCCGCGACGGATAATCTCGTCTCATCGCTCGAAGAACGGGCGCTATGGGGGCGTTTCGGGCTTTAACTTTTGCTCAAGCTGGCTTAGAATCCCGCTTGTCCGCTAATTGATATGGGTCAGGAGGGACCGCATGCCGCAACTTATATTCTTCGGTATCGTTGGTGCCTTTGCTTGGCTCGGCTATCGCAAATTCAAACAGGAAGCCCAGAGGGTGCATGAAAAAGTCCGCCGTGCCGAGCGCGAGCATGAAACCCGTGCCAATGGCACCTTGGTGCAAGACCCGAAGACGGGCGAGTATATCGTCAAGCGCGATTAACGGCGCGATTAACGGCGCGAATAGCGGCGCGGTTAGCCCGTGCTGATCAAAGCCCCTGCCAAAATCAATCTCGCTTTGCATGTCACCGGTCAACGCGCCGATGGCTATCATGTGCTGGATAGTCTCGTCGTCTTCACCGGGTTTGGTGACGACTTGACTTTCACTCTCGCTGAAATTGACACATTGATAATCGACGGTCCGTTTGCAGCTTCGCTTCACGATTCAAAATCCAATCTCGTCATGCAGGCGATGACCCTGCTTCGAGCATCCGCGTCTGGTCACCCGTGCCTGCCCGTTGACATCCGCCTCACCAAAAATCTGCCCGTCGCCTCGGGTATTGGCGGCGGGTCGAGCGATGCGGCGGCGACATTGCGCGGGCTTTGCCAGCTCTGGAGCCTCCCCTATTCGCTCTCAGAGTTACAAGCGCTTGGTGCCACGCTTGGCGCCGATGTGCCTATGTGTCTTGCCGGCAAGCCTTTGCGGGCGACGGGCATTGGTGATGAGATCGTTCTCTTTTCGGCGTTTCCGGCGCTGGATCTCGTCGTGGTCAATCCGGGGGTGGAAATTTCGACGCCCGAAATCTTCAAGGCGTTGACCAAAAAAGACAATCGCCCGATGTCGTCGAAATCCAACCTCACCTCATTTCATGCGGTCTCTGAATTTCTGTCCGCCCAGCACAATGATTTACAGCGCCCTGCCATCGCGCTCCAACCGGTCATTGCCGATTGCTTGTCCGTTTTGCAAGACAAGGGCGCGATGCTGGTGCGTATGTCGGGTTCCGGCGCGACGTGTTTCGGGCTGTTCACCAATCCGGCCATGGCCGCGAGGGCGGCGCAATCCATTCGAGCCGCGCATCCCAATTGGTTCGCGGTCGCCACCAAAACGGGCGCTGCTTAGTGTCTGTTCAAGAATTCAAAGCCGCGAGTCATATGGTGCGGTTTTCGAGAACCGGAGCGGAGCGAACTTAAGTTCGTGAGCTCCGGAAGCAGAAGAAAACCACGCCAGATGGCGGTGGATTTGAATTATGGGACAGACGCTTAGTTCGCTGGTGCGATCTCGGCAGTCAGGCGTTTGGCCGCTAACCCCCGCGCCAAACCTTCCGCATTCATACCGCTTTTGGCTAAAGCCGAAGCTTGCTTCTTATGGATCAACAGCCCTTCAGCCAGCACGTCCTGACTTCGGCCAATCCGCGCAAAAAGACTCAACCGATGCCCCCGTGAACGCGTGAACCGCGCGGGCGATGTCAATTTTTGCATATGGGCGGCGACCGGTTCGATCCAGCCGTCGAGCAATCGTGCGCCCGGTGCCAAGAGCAGTATCCAATCGCAACGAGTCTGCTTGATCGCATGACCGATGTCGCCGATTTCGAGCCAGCGCACACCGGCATCCTCGCAGACCTGCCGCGTTTGATCGCTCGATCCGTGATCGCGCACCGTGACATCGCGCACCACACCGTCGACGGCGGCGGGCACAAGACTTGCGAGCGTGAGCGCCAAATCTTCGGCATTGTTTTTGGTTTCGATGATAACGGATAACATAATCTGGCCCCGAGCCTTTGGCCCTTTTGTCTCACATATGAAGCCGGTTCATCAAGAACTGATTCAATTGGCACATCTAACTCATTGTTTTATATCATCAATGAGTGGCTTCAAATGTCCTAGGTGGTTGATTTCGCGAAAGCGCAAAACGTTTTCCGGCCTCTCGCTATGGTCAAGTTCCCATGTCAATTCGTGCGGCACATGCACGCCCCAACTTCCGGCATTGAGCGCGGGAACGACATCGGATTTCAG
>JANOYJ010000046.1:0-5598 GCA_031428815.1 Phyllobacterium sp. | reverse complement strand
TGCCCATGGAACAAGTTTGCTGAGACCGCGCGGGAAGTGAAATTGCAGGCACGGGAGGAATTGAAATCTCCCCAACTTAGCGCATTATTGGCCCTGGATGATGCGGGCTTTCGCGCATTTTTCTCCGGCTCGGCGATCAAGCGGATCGGGCGGGACCAGTTTATCCGCAATGTTCTGATCGCCGCGGGAAATAGCGGCGAGGCCGGACTGTTGAACAAAATTGAACCGCTTCTCAGCGATAAGAATCCTTTGCTGCGCGGTGCGGCGGTATGGGCCTTCATGCGGCTGAATACCCGGAAGGCGCTTGTCAAAGCAGCGGAAATGCACCAGAGCGCTGAGCAAGATGAGATGGTTTGCGGTGAATGGAAGTTTGCCTTGGGATCAGTCGAAAGGCACTGAATTGGACCTATTTATCTTCGGGGTTGGATTTTCGGGCATTGAGATCGCCAAGGCGGCCTCAACTCAGAGCGCAAAGGTAGCGGGAACCACGCGCAAAAAAGACAAAGTGGAGCGGCTGGGATCGATTGGTGTTGAGCCGTTTTTATTTGATGGAACGGGCGATTTAGATCTTATTCAAAAACGTCTGAAAACTGTTACACATCTCATCATTTCTATCGCACCGGATGCTGATGGCGATCCGGTTTTGAATGCTTTGAACGACGTCATCGCGGGCGATATGCCGGCGCTTGGATGGATAGGCTATTTGTCCACTGTCGGTGTATATGGGGACCATCATGGTGCTTGGGTCAATGAGGAATCCGTCTGCAAACCCGTGTCAGCGCGGTCCATTGAAAGACTAAAGGCCGAAGACGCTTGGCAGGGTTTGGCAACCGATATCCGCAAGCCGCTCGCCATTATGCGCCTCTCCGGCATTTACGGGCCGGGGCGGAATACGTTCGTCAATCTGGCCGACGGGTCTGCCAAGCGCATTATTAAAGCACGACAATACTTTAATCGCATTCATGTTGCCGATATTGCCGGTGCGGCGATGTTGTTGGCAGGAGATAACATTGGAGGTCTATTCAACGTCACTGACGATGAACCCGCTCCGCCGCAGGATGTCGTCACTTATGCCGCCAAGCTCATGGGCGTTAACCCGCCACCAGAAATCGCTTATGATGACGCGGTCATGTCGGAGATGGCACGGTCATTTTATGGCGAGGTGAAGCGCGTTTCTAACGCAAAGATCAAGGACCTCGGCTACGAATTTCTCTTCCCAAACTATCGCATTGCGCAAAATGAGATGTGGCAAAATCAGCACTGGAAATAGCCAGCCACATTTTGTTCAGATTTCAGTAACCATATTGTCGTCAGGGTAAACGGACAAAGATGCCGGAGGCTTGGATGAAATTTTCTGCTATTGGACGCGCGATGCTGGCGGCGCTGTGTGTTGCCCTGACCCTGCCAGCGTTCGCGGAAACGCCCGCCAAAGAACTGTTTGGTGCGCAGAAATTGCCAGCACTGCTTCCCGCACAATCCAGTGGCTTCTATTCTAAAGGATGCCTAGCCGGCGGCGTCGCCATTCCAATCGACGGCCCCTACTGGCAGGTGATGCGTCTATCGCGTAACCGAAACTGGGGGCATCCCAACTTGATTTCTCTGTTGGAGCAATTGGCTAGTGATGGCACCAAGGTCGGTTGGCCGGGTCTCATGGTAGGTGACATTTCCCAGCCGCGCGGCGGCCCTATGCTCACCGGCCATGCCTCGCATCAGATCGGCCTTGACGCCGATATTTGGTTGACCAAGATGCCCAATCGCCGCCTTACAGCAGAGGAGCGTGAGGATACGAGCGCTATTTCGATGCTGAAAGGTGATTCACTTTATGTCGACCCCAACATATGGACGCCCCAGCACGCCTCCATCCTGAAGACCGCCGCAAGCTATAGCCAAGTTGAGCGCATTCTGGTTCATCCCGGTATCAAGAAAAAGCTCTGTGACACGGTGAAGGGTGATCGTGC
Source organism: Phyllobacterium sp. (assembly GCA_031428815.1). Lineage (GTDB taxonomy): Bacteria > Pseudomonadota > Alphaproteobacteria > Rhizobiales > Rhizobiaceae > JANOYJ01. Next base: position 3,640 of record JANOYJ010000046.1, on the reverse strand, counting down.
CTGGCTTTCAAAAGTCCGTCCCTATTGGGGGCATAATTATCACTTTCATCTTCGGATAAAATGTCAGGCGGGATCTCCGGGCTGCAAGGGTCAAGAAAAGGTCGTTCCGGGCGATGGCTGTGGTGACGCGCTTGCATGGTGGTTCACCGATGAGCCATGGAAGCCTGCACCAAAGCCTACCAAGCCGGTGAAGAAAAAGAAGCCCATTTTGCTTTCCGATCTGCCCGCTGCTTGCGCTCAAGTTCTGAATGCACCGGCGGCGACCCAAAACTAGACACTTTCGCGCTCCTTGGTTATAGCCATTCAATCGATTTGAACGGACATTGACCAATGCGGCTTGCTTTGATCGCACATGACCAGAAAAAGCCCGACATGGTCGAGTTTGCGAGGACGCATCAAGTGTTTCTTGCGCAATGCGACTTGGTCGCCACGGGCACGACGGGTGGCCTCGTGCAAGAAGCCTGCCCGTCGCTCGATATTCTGCGCTTGAAGAGTGGCCCGCTCGGCGGCGACCAGCAAATTGGTGCGTTGATTGCCGAAGAACGTATCGATGCACTGATTTTTTTCGTCGATCCACTGACACCGATGCCACATGATGTTGACGTTAAGGCATTAATGCGGCTTGCTTTGGTCTATAATATTCCGATGGCACTAAACCGGGCAACGGCGGAACTCTTGCTCGAAAAGACGCTATCGACAATGACAATAAAAGATCGGGGCACGCGGACATAATGGCAGATAGCAACATCTTGGAACGCGTGAAATTTCCGGTTCTAGTCGGCGATATTGGCGGGACCAATGGGCGCTTTGCGCTGTTGACCAGCAAGGGTGCAGAACTTGTTTCATTTCCAAATGTGCGCACTGCTGATTTTCCGAACATCGACGACGCCATTCGGGATGCGATTTTTCCTGCCACTGACATTCGCCCCAAGACGACAATTCTCGCGCTTGCCGGACCGATCAATGGCGATGAAATCGAGCTGACCAATTGCCCGTGGGTAATCAGGCCCAAGGTGATGATGGCGACGCTCGGGTTTGAGGAAGTCATTGTCCTTAATGATTTTGAAGCGCAGGCGCTGGCCGTGGTGGCACTGGATAAGCAACATCTGGAACAGATCGGCGGTGGTGATGTTGCACCGGTCGCGGGTCGCGTGGTTTTGGGACCGGGCACAGGTCTTGGCGTTGCCGGGCTCATCAATGCTCGTGGCGTCTGGCAACCAATTCCCGGCGAAGGTGGTCATACCGATGTCGGGCCGCGCTCAACCCGCGATGCGCAGATATTTCCGTTTCTCGAGCAGATTGAGGGACGTATCTCCGCCGAACAAATCCTGTGCGGGCGTGGCATGGTCAATCTCTACCGTGCCATTTGCCGCGCCGATAAAATCGATCCGGTGTATGGTCAACCGATAGATGTCACGGCTGCGGCCGCCAATGGCGATGCTCAAGCCAAGGAAACACTTTCGTTGTTTGCCACTTATCTGGGACGTGTCGCAGGCGACTTGGCGCTGGTGTTTATGGCCAAGGGCGGCGTCTATCTATCGGGCGGCATCGCGCAGAAAATCCTGCCTGTCCTGAAGCAAGGTGAATTCCGTGCCGCGTTTAACGACAAGGCGCCGCACACCGAAATGATGTCGCATATGCCGGTGTTTGTCATGACGCATCCTTTGGCGGCGGTGATTGGTCTGGCGGCATTTGCGCGCAATCCTTTCAGCTTTGGCGTCAATATGGACGGGCGGCATTGGCGATCATGAGCGACATGAAACTCGTTATCGTCGGAGCCGCAGGACGTATGGGACAAGCCCTTATCCGGGCCATAGCTCAAACGGACGGCGTTGTTCTGCATGCCGCCGTCGAGCGCAAAGGCGCACCGCAATTGAGTGCGGATGCCGGTGAAATCGCAGGCGCGGGTAAGCTCGGCGTTGTAATCACGGATGATCCCTTGCGCGCCTTTGCCCATGCCGACGGCGTGTTGGATTTCACCATACCGGCAGCAACAGTCGAGTTTGCCGGATTTGCGGCGCAGGCCCGTATTGTGCATGTGATCGGCACGACCGGATGCAGCGCGGAGGATGACAAAAAAATCTCTGCCGCCGCTCGTCATGCGACCGTGGTCAAATCCGGCAATTACAGCCTCGGCCTTAATATTCTTTCGGTGCTCATCGAGAAAGCCGCCAAGGCGCTCGGGCCAAAGGATTTCGATGTCGAGGTTCTGGAAATGCACCACAAGCACAAGGTTGACGCGCCTTCGGGCACGGCACTGATGCTTGGTCAGGCCGCCGCAAAAGGGCGCGGGATTGAGCTTGGTGACAATTCGGCGCGGGCCCGTGATGGGCATACTGGCACGCGCGTTGACGGCTCGATAGGCTTCGCCAGTTTGCGTGGCGGGTCAGTCGCAGGCGATCATTCGGTGATTTTCGCTGGCGAAGACGAGCAAATTACGTTCTCGCATCATGCGGTTAATCGCGACATGTTTGCACGTGGCGCCATCCGTGCGGCACTCTGGGCACGGAGCCAGAAGCCCGGCCTTTACACTATGCGCGACGTTCTCGACCTTCACGACTAAACTCAAGGAAATTATCATGTCTGGTACTTTAGTTCTCGTCCGCCACGGCCAAAGTGAATGGAATTTGAAAAACCTTTTCACCGGTTGGCGCGACCCGGATCTGTCTCCGCTCGGCCATGAAGAAGCCAAAGCTGCGGGAACCAAAATTGCTGCCAAGGGGTTCAAGTTCGACATTGCGTATACCTCAGTTCTGACGCGGGCGCAGAAGACGTGCCAGTACATTCTGGATGGCGTCGGCCAGACATCACTGCACACCATCAAAAATCAAGCATTAAACGAGCGCGATTATGGTGAACTTTCCGGCCTTAACAAAGACGATGCCCGCGCCAAATGGGGCGAAGAACAGGTGCATATCTGGCGCCGCTCCTACGATGTGCCGCCGCCCGGCGGCGAGAGCCTGAAGGATACTGGTGCCCGTGTTTGGCCCTATTACCTGCATGAGATTCAACCGCATGTTTTGCGCGGCGAAACCGTGCTTGTCGCGGCTCATGGCAATTCGCTGCGTGCGCTTATTATGGCGCTGGATGGGCTGACCGGGGAAGAGATCGTCAAGCAGGAACTGGCAACGGGCGTGCCGGTTATTTACAAATTGAATGCCGACTCTACTGTTGCTTCCAAGGAAGTGCTGGAAGGTTGACAGCCTGCGTCGCCCTGCCTAAAGGAGGCGGCGTTGCCCTGATGGCGGAACTGGTAGACGCGCACGGTTCAGGTCCGTGTGCCGCAAGGCGTGGAGGTTCGAGTCCTCTTCAGGGCACCAAACCCTATTTCTAGGGCGTCCAAACTCGTCCTAAATTTAAAAAAAACCCCGCGAAAGCGGGTTTTTTTGTGCCTTTCTGCCATTTTCGATCCTAGTTGGTTCTAGGGCGTGCGCAGACATCCCGTGGACTTGTTGGCATATTTGTTGTCATATTGTCGAAATGCCAACACTTTCGCCGGTCGAGATGCCAACAAATGCCTCTTTCTGATAGACAAATCAATAACTTAAGGCCATCCGAAAAGGCCACCAAGTACAGTGATGGAGGCGGCTTGCACATTTTGGTCGCGCCGACGGGTGGAAAACTCTGGCGATTGGCCTAT
>JANOYJ010000045.1:0-8663 GCA_031428815.1 Phyllobacterium sp. | reverse complement strand
GGTCACTCGATCTTTTATGGTCGAATCTCTGGACAATGGATTCATCGGTCGCATTCACGAGAGCAATATCCCGACGGTGATTGGGACGAACGCCCGTGAAGGGCCCGAACACGTCTATGCGATTCTCGCCCGCGCAAGATGCCGATCGCCCCCGACTCAGCTCATGTTTGCTCGGCTGCCTATTGAGCCACGCTCAACTATGCTGGCTCGGTCAAACTGGTTGGGTTTTCCGTAAATTGACTTGCTTTTGCATTAGAACAAAAAGACGAGCAAAATACTGCGCAGTCAAGTTGACTTATGGCAAGCAGGCATTGGAGATCGAAATGAGCGAAGCGAAAACCAGATTTGAGCCTGACCCAATACGAATCTGCTTGCGCTGAGGGATTGCTCTTTGCGGCGGTGATGCTCGCTCAGCGGTTAAGACGCTTCTCGAGATGTCGGCGCCAAAACTTGTTCCGACCGTCATCTCGACATTGGCTGAATTGGCGGGTTTAGACACGGAGCGAATTGCTCGAGACTCTATTCTCTCCCCGCGTCTAATTCGAGTTTGAATCTGCAGCAGCAACAGACTTTGAAACCCGCCAAATCTTGTTTCCTACATCGTCAGCAACCAGCAGTGAACCAGCTTTATCGATGACCACGCCGACGGGTCTTCCCATTGCTTTTCCCTCACTCGACAAAAAGCCGGTCAAAATATCTTTTGGCGAGCCAGAGGGCTTGCCACTGGTGAATGGGATAAATACTACTTTGTAGCCGCTGTGCGGCCTTCTGTTCCATGAACCATGTTGGCCAACGAATGCGCCATTTGCTAACTCCGCCCCCAAGCCATTGCCTCGATTAAAGGTTAATCCCAATGAACCAGTATGCGCTCCCAGCGCATAGTCGGGAACGATTGCCCGCTCAACAAGGTCAGGCCGTGGCGGCGAAGGCCGTACGTCAACATTCGCACCAAAATAACTATAGGGCCAGCCGTAGAATCCACCATCCTTGACCGATGTCATGTAGTCCGGAACCAGATCGCTTCCAATTTCGTCACGCTCGTTTACAGCCACCCAAAGCGCACCGCTTTCAGCGTTCCATGACAGACCATTGGGATTGCGAAGTCCAGACGCGAAAACCCTAGTCGTTTTGGCAAAAATGTCGACTTCAAGGACTGCGGCACGGTTTACTTCAGCTTCAATACCGTTTTCAGCAACATTGCTATTTGAACCCGCGGTCGCATAGAGTTTCTTGCCGTCGGGACTAGAGATTATATCTTTGGTCCAGTGATGATTGATTGGGCCACCCGGAAGATCGACAAGCTTTTTTCCCGGTGCCATGATTGCTGTGGCGCCAGCCTGATATGGAAAAGCGACGATGGCGTCGGTATTGGCGACGTAAAGGGTGTTATTCACCAATGCCATTCCAAAAGGAGAATTCAGACCCGTGAGATAGTCAGTCTTCAATTCGGCGCGTCCATCGCCATCAGCGTCTCGCAACAATGAAATGCGATTGGCGCTCGGGACACCTGCACCCGCGCGCGCCATTACCTTTTTCATGACCCACGCTTTTACCCCTTTCCCGTCTCCAGGCCGAGGTGGTGCGTTTGACTCCGCAACAAGAACATCGCCGTTTGGTAGCACGTAAAGCCAACGCGGATGATCCAACGCGCCTGCAAATTCGTTAACCGAGAGACCGGCGGTGGCGACGGGCATCGAACCAGTCGGCCACGGACTGGCGGGCGCGATGTTAACAGTGGGAATGAGCTTCGCGTTTGGCGCGGGCAATGCGGGGTTGGGACCATAGCCTTGGTCAACTGAAACGGTGGCGGATTCTCGTGACATCAGCAACACCGCTCCTAAACCGACTGCGGCGAGCGCCGCGCCAGAAAGACCGACTATGAAGAGTTTTCTCATTTTGCAACCAATCTGCGGCATGTTCGTTGAAAACTTAACGCTGTAGAACTTGGGAGGTTCCAAGAGGTTAAGGATACTTGATATTTGAACATTTTGGTTTCTGTCGCAGTCTGCACTTCATCAAACGTAAACTGGCAATGCCTGCCAAATGATGGCTATCGAGGACACGAATGCCCCTCCCCGAACAATTTTGATCGTCCACAGATTTTCGGCGCGCGCGCGATAGATGAGATAGGCGTTCGCACACAGCCCTAGAATTGTCAGGATTGGAGTGACAATGTTCAGCGTCTCAACTGCGAACTCTGCCGCTAGATAAACACCTGAAAAATGGGCAACCCAGACGATAAACGGCCCAATCAACGAGAGCCAGGTCCCCATCTCAGACAATCGCTCCAAGCAGCCGCGTAACCGCGCCGCCCGCAAGACCCTGTGCTGCGGTGTAGGCAAAAATCAGCACGCATATGTCGAGAAGCACGCTGGTAGGCCTGGTCACTAGACCGGCAACTGACCGACCCGCAGCGTAGAGTGTCACTATCACACAAAGCGCGATAAGGGAGGCCTGATGCGCCATAATGGCGTAGACGATGGCACCTTGTCCGCTGGCCCAGGGGGCCAAGCCTGCTTCACGCCAAGTCGTGAGGTCGGCATACTGGGCATATATCACTAATGCACAGGCGATCGTGAGCATGCAAACAGTCAACGGAACATTCTTGGTGCGCCGCAAAATAGCCCTTAGTGAGGACGATAGCGCAAGCGCGAGAAACCCGGAAACAAACGCGAAGGTCGATTCAGAGAAAGATGGCGGATCAATCCAGAATTTAGGCTGGTTGGTCCAAAGAAACAACAACGAAAACAACGCCATAAGAAAGATCATGCCGAAAACGACCAGCAGCGCTATTGTTGCCCAGATGCCATGGTTCATTCTTCCGAATGCATGCGTGGGCACGTAAAGGCCCTCGCCTATGTCCACGCTTTTCGTTGAAATCGGCCGGTCGGTGTCCCAAAGCCAAATGACTATCGAAAGGATAGCAAGAACCCCGCTTGTTACAGCTGCGGTCGTCGCCTGCACTGTCAGCAGGAGAAAAAATCCCGAGGTGAATACGCCGGCTGTGATTGGCCAGACGGACGGACCGGGGAGAACAAGCAACTGCTGCGGCTCAGCAAGAACAGGGCTCGTCATGATTGTTTCACGCAAACCTGTCGCGGAGCGGGGAAGAAAGTAGCGTCCCTGCTCCACATCGCGCGAGATGTTTCTATCATACCATAGCGGTTGGCGTGACACGACCAGCGGAATGCTGCGTGTGGAATAAAGACCCGACGGCAGCCATTCAAGAGTGCCGCCCCCGTACACATTCCCTGCGTTTCCGTCACCGGGCGTAAAGCGGAAATTGCGTATGACGTCGGCAATAAATAGCGCAACGCCTGCAGCGAGAATAAAGGACCCGCATGTTGAAATAAAGTTAAGTGTCTCAAGCCGCTGTGATGGCAGGTAGGTATAAACGCGGCGTGGCATTCCCATGAGTCCGGCAAGATGCATTGGAAAGAAAGTGACGTGGGTTCCAATGAACATGAGCCAGAACACCCACTTTCCCACACGATCAGATAGAGGATGTTTGCTCACAGCAGGTGCCCAATAATAGAAGGCAGCAAAAAGCGGGAAAAGCATGCCGCCCAAAAGCACATAATGTAAGTGGGCGACAATGAAGTAACTGTCATGCGCTTGCCAGTCGAACGGGACAAAGGCCACCATGACGCCTGTTAGTCCGCCAGTTACAAATACAATCACGCTGCCAATGGAGAAAAGCCCGGGCGCGTTGAGTTGGGGCTTACCGGCAGCCAAGGTGGCGATCCAACAAAAGACCATCGTTCCGGCGGGAATAGTGACGGCGGTGCTTGCGGCAGAGAATACCCCTACAGACACATCAGGGATGCCGGTGGCAAACATGTGATGCGCCCAGACCCCAAAGCTAATGAAGCCGGTTGCCAACATTGAGAGCACGACTAGTGGGTAGCCAACCACATCGCTTCGCGCCACTGTGCATATCACCATGGTAAGCATGGCGGCCCCTGGCAGGAAGATAATGTAAACTTCCGGGTGGCCGAAAAACCAGAACAGATGCTGCCACAAGAGAGGATCGCCGCCGCGTGTGGCATCAAAAAACGGCCAGTTGAACGCTCGCTCTAGTTCGAGGAGCAACGTTGCGAGTATCACAGACGGGAAACCAATGATAATCATTACAGACATCACTAAAAGCGCCCAAGCTAAAATTGGCATTTTATCGAGTGACATCCCGGGTGCACGCGTCCGCATGATGCCCACGATGAATTCAATGGCACCGGCAATTGCCGAAATCTCTATAAATCCAATCCCGAGCAGCCAAAAGTCGGCGCTTATGCCCGGCGAATAGATGCGTCCCGTTAGAGGAGGGTACATGAACCAGCCTCCATCAGGCGCCAACCCCACGAAAATTGACGCAAAGAACGACAGTCCGCCAAGAAGGTAAATCCAGAATGCGTAAGCAGAGAGCCTTGGAAACGGCAGATCTCGCGCACCCAACATCTGAGGAAGCAGCAAAACGCCGACAGCCTCCACCGCAGGAACTGCAAACAGGAACATCATCACGGTGCCATGCATTGTGAACATTTGATTGTAGGCAGCCGGCGACAGGAATGTTTGCGCAGGCGCGGCGAGTTGCACACGCATCAACAGGGCAAGTATGCCAGCAAGAAGAAAGAAAACGAATGCGGTCGAAAGATAATAGAACCCGATATAATTGTTGCTCACGGCTGTAAGGTACTGCCAGCCCGTCGGCGCGCACCAGATTTTCTCGAGTTTTGCAAAGTCTGCCTTCGAGCCGGCACGTTTTGACGGAAAGCGCCCATAAAAGTCAGCGCTGGAAGAATCCCCCTCAGTCATCGCAATTGCTCCAAATAAGCGGCGATGGCCTGAAGATCGCCTGCGGAGATCATCGGGTAGCTAGGCATTCGATTGCCGGGTTTGATGGCCTGGCTATCAGCCACCCATCCGGCAAGAGTACCGCGGTTGTTGGGAAGGATGCCGGCGGCCAATCTCTTGCGCGCTCCGACGAAAGTGAGATCCGGACCTGCCTCGCCATTCGCGGAAGTACCCCGCACCACATGACACGCGGCGCATCCGCTGTTTAAAAACAGTGTTGCGCCTCTTTTGGCCAGATCATCCTTTGGTGGAGGTGGGTCTGCGCGACGTCTGGTGCGCCACGCCTCGAAATCTTCTGGTTGATGCGCTATGACTGTCAATCCCATAAGAGCGTGGGGCCCGCCGCAAAATTCCGCACACTGGCCTGCGTAAGTGCCTGCCTTATCAGCCGAAAAGTGCAAAATATTACGGCGTCCCGGGATCATTTCCTTCTTGCCGCTCAGTTGTGGCACCCAGAAACTGTGGATTACATCTGCTGATTCAAGTTCGAGCGTGATCGATTTTCCGACCGGAATATTGAGCTCATTTGCATCCCCGATTGTTTGATGGCCTGCGCTGTCAAGATAGTCGACACGCCACCACCACATTTCACCGGTGACTCGCACACGCAGGTATTCGGGTTCCGAACCAAGAGAAAGGCTTTTAGTGATGACAAGACTGTATAAGAGAAGTGCCGTAAGCACGACCACAGGGGCTGCAAAACCAGCTGTCAATATCGTCCCATTGTGTGACAAAAATCTCTTCCAGCGATGACTGCCGAAGACCGCTGTGGCTAGTGCTACACAAACTGCAATAAATACGACCGTTACGACAGCGATCAACAGCCAAGACAAAGTTGCGATTTCGGATGCGTTAGGGCCAGCAGGATCGAGCACTACCGGCCAGAACATCACATTGCACCAGACTGGAGAGAATGAAGATATGCCGAGATATCGACCGCCTGCTGCCTCGTCATGGCGATGGGGGGCATTGCACCCTCCGGAACATAAAAAATGGCATTTTGGATAAACGCCGCGAGGTTTTTTGGGGTGTTAGGCAACACGCCTGCAATGAAATTCCTGCCTCCAAACCCGTCCAGACCAGGTCCCACATCAGATTTTGGCCACGTCCCGCCAGGGATCACATGGCAAGCGCCGCAACCTAGGTCATTGATTGCCGCAATTCCTGTATGCGTCTCCCCCTCAACCGGACGTTCAACGCAACCTGAGACGAGTGACAGACCGAATATGAGCAAACTTAGCCTTGCCTTGCTCACACCAGCGCCTTTCATTTTGAACTGTAATTTGAGGAACGAATTTCGAGCCAAAGTGTTCCGTATAATGCCGAGAAAACTCAAAATCTTCAGCGTTCGGTTGCTTGGTGCCATCGTGGTCGGATCTCCGCTTGCATCGTGTGGATGGCAACCGTCGTCGCTTCAGGACCTTTCTGGAGAGGAAATTGTTTTTGGCGGCGGCGATGCGGGTGTGAAGCATGCTTGCTTCGGGTGCCACGGTTTGAATGGGGAAGGAGACGGATTGCAATCGCCCAGGCTCGCCGGATTGGATTCCGGCTATCTTCTCCGCCAACTCGACGATTACGCCAATGGCAGAAGGCGACACGAGGCCATGTCCGCCATTGCAGGCCACCTCAAGCCCGACGATAGGGCGCGTGTTTCAAGTTATTACTCGGACCTACCGCTAGCGCGCCTAACTCAATCTTATGCGCCCGTACCTACTGATACGCTCTATCATTACGGCGATATCCGACGCGGCCTGTCAGCCTGCGCTAACTGCCATGGTCAAAATGGGGAAGGTATCGGGGCCGCCAATCCTCCGTTGACCCGTCAGCCGTCCCAATACCTTTCAGATCAGCTTATGGCTTGGAAGCGCGGAGACCGGAATAACGATCCACGCCAAGTCATGCTCTCTATAAGTCAGGCTTTGACGAGCTCTGAGATTGAGAGGCTTTCCGCTTACGCGTCGAAGCTTTCGGGCGTTCATCGTTAGGCAGCACAGGTAGCATACCGACCAACACGTCGTGTCGATCCCAAAAATGATGCTTCAACGCCGCACCAGCGTGAACAGGAATGATGATCAAGAGTGTCCAGATTAAAAAATGATGGATTGCATCCGCCCAGTACAAGATCAGGCGCTTTTGTTCAAATTCTAAGAATTCAAATGGAAAAGGAGGAACGCGGAATAGCCCAAGGCCCAAGCGCTCATCGCCAGCAAACGCGGACCATGCGAGCCATCCGCTCAAGGGCAATCCGACAAGACACACATAAAATGCGACGTGAGTAAGTTGAGCCAAAAGTGTTTGTATTCCAAGATCGTCTGCGTCGTTAACCGGACCCGGAATGAGTATCCTCCAAAGCAAGCGCATGACCGCAAGCAAGAGCGTGAGCAGACCCACTATCATATGTAGGTGAAATGCTCCTAGTTTGGCGGAACCTGCATCGAGGCGACCCATTGACCAGCCGAGCCAAAACATCGCGACAACGATAACTGCCATTCCCCAGTGAAACACAACTCCGACTGGAGAGTAGCGCCTCTTGGAAGTGTGCTGGCGCGCCCAAGCCCTGATCTTCCTTAACATTTGAGCGCAGGCTGTTTCTTGCCAACGAGCCTCCACAGGATCATGAGCGCGGCAGCGAGATAAATTGCAGAGCCCCCAACCCACATGACCGCTCCGGCAAGTTGCTGATCAGTTAGTGGTGACATTCCCCAAGCTTCAGTCGTCATCATATGGGGGGCATATAGCGGCGCTTGAGCAAGTGTGAGAAGGGCGCCTAAAAGACCCATTTGCATCATGGTAAGCAAAAGCAACACGATCGCGATCGGCTTTGGAGCAATCCGTATTCCAAGCCAAAGCATTGCTGCGCTGCCAGCTAGTGTGATTTGCATCGACCAATAAATGGCACTACTTGCAAGGGCGGCCTCATACAAGGGAGGCAAGTGCCAAAGCCAAAAAATTACAGCATGAGCACATGCGGCAGCAAAGCCGAAGTGAATGCTCCGGTATTTCGGTGCGGGGATAGCAAAAATCAAAAGAGGCGCGGCCACACTCGTCAGAACTATGTGATGCATAACTCGAACAGAGAAGAGCGCCGACGAGAGCGCGCAGAAGGGGGAAACAAAGAGAATGAAGACAATCACCAAAACGAGCGGAACTGCAATTTTTTGCTCAGGTGATTGAACTGAGCGCGCGGTTGGCAAGCGATTGGCTAATATGGCGGTCGCCAAAAGTATCAACACTATTGGGTCAAGGTTCCAGCGCCACAAGAGTTCGGCAGGCAGGGGTGCTGTGCCGCAGTAAGGGCTCCACGGCGAAATAGGGTCCATTTTAAGATCGCCTAAATTGGTTGGGATGAAATTCAACAAACTCGACACGCGTTAGATCCGATTTCCAATCGACATTTTTACCACCTTGGTCAGATGCCCAAACGATACTCCCCAAGAGAGAACATCTATTTTGTGCTTTCGTATTGCTCACCAACCTCCCTAATGAGAGAAGTTTCGCTATGGCTTTGGCGGTTGTTCAAGGCGTTAAATATTACCTCGTCACTCGAATGTTTGGGCTGCATTTCTGCAAATAAGTCAACTTCCAGAATTCACAGACGCAGGAACGCCAACAGATCTTTTGTCAACTGGTCTTTATGAGTGGCAAACAGTCCGTGAGGAGCACCATCGTATTCAATCAGATTGGCGTGTTTGATACCCGCAGCAGCCGCTCGACCCGATGCGTCAATAGGTACGGTTTTGTCTGCGGTTCCATGGATAATCAGTGTCGGTACTTGAAACGCTTTGAGATCCTGCCGGAAATCCGTGCTCGAA
>JANOYJ010000044.1:0-10671 GCA_031428815.1 Phyllobacterium sp. | reverse complement strand
CGCGGGTAATACCGGCTTCCGGGCCTGTCAGCAGGCGATCCTCGCCGAGGAGCGTGTTGATAAGCGTAGACTTGCCTGCATTCGGCCGACCGACAATGGCGATTTTGAGCGGCTTGGTCTCGTCATAAGCGAGTTCGGCTTCGGAATCCGGATCGAGAACATCAACGCCATCGGCGCTCGCCTCAGTGTCGTCGATCAGGTCTTCCTCAAAGGCTCTGTCTTCCCCGATGGAGGCGATGATCGCTTCGCGAAGGTCCGGCATGCCTTGGCCGTGTTCAGCTGAAATCGGGCACGGCTCGCCGAGACCCAATCGGTAGGCGTCGTGGAACCCGGCTTCCGAACCACGCGCTTCGGATTTATTTGCGACCAGAACAACTTTTTTGCCGGACCGGCGCACGAGATCGGCAAAGGTGCGGTCGGTCGGCGTCACGCCATTTTTGGCATCCGTCATAAACAGAATAAGGTCGGCTTCGGCAATTCCCGCTTCGGTTTGCGCCCGCATACGGCCCTCAAGCGATGATTCCGCCGCCTCCTCCAAGCCTGCGGTATCGATGACTTTAAAGCGCAGATCATAGAGCTTGCCGTCGTGCATGCGCCGATCCCGGGTAACACCCGGCAGGTCGTCAACTAGCGCAAGCTTTTTGCCGACAAGCCGGTTGAAAAGCGTGGATTTTCCGACATTCGGGCGGCCGACAATTGCGATGGTGAAACTCACTCGTTTATCCGCCGGTCTTTGGTGTGCTGAGACCCGATGACTTTATCACATCCAGCATAAGACTAGCGCGTTCGCTCAAGTTTTTTGGCGCCTCCTCGTCGTCAACGATTTGCTTGAAAAATCCCTCTGCCTCAATGGATTTTCCAGCTTTCCATGCCGATAGGCCCAAAGCTTCGCGAGCGGAATGGCGCAGGGCGCTGCCGTCCGAAGAGAGGACTTCCACGCGCTTGGAAACGTCCTCGTATGTGCCGTTGTCCACCAGCAGCAAACCTGAACGAAGGCGCGCCATGTCGCGCACGTTCTCATCAACGCTGGTGTCATTGGCAATTTCGTCAAACGCCAATATGGCTTTGCCTGCTTCACCCTTGGCGGCTTCGACTGTAGCGGCGCGCATGCGTGCCAAAACGGGATAAGAACCGTAGCCGCTCTTTTCGAGATCGGCGAGCGCGGTGAGCGCCGCGTTGTTATCGCCCGCATTGGCCTTTGTGAGTGCGGCTAGAAAGGCATCGCCGGACGCAGAAGCACGTCCGTCGCGCCAATATTCATAGCCCCGCCAACCGGCAGTAGCCAAAACAATCGCTATAGCGGCGGTAATTAATAGAATACCATACCGATCCCACAGCGATTTGAACTGTTCGGAGCGGATTTCATCGTCTACTTCGCGGACGAAATTATCGTCAGACATGCGTCAGGCCTTGCTTCAATTAGGTTTGTTGGGCGCTTCTATAGGGAAAGTATCGCCAAGCATAGGCCTGTTAAAGCGGCGAAACGCCAATCAGCCATTCATGGCTTTGCACACGAAAAGTCCATAAACGGCTGAGCCCACGACGATTGCTATCACGTCATTGGTGAGCGGGCCGACCGGAATGACGTCCCGTTCTCCTGCCGCCTCACGGCGCTTGACAGCAATTCGGTCCAAAACCGCCCAAGCAAGCACGCGGAGCGAGTGGCGCGTATGCCTCGACGAGTTTTAGCCTGTTCAACCGCAAACTCGCCACATTAGTGCTATGAGTGTTCATGATGCGTTATCATCTATCCGCCAAAAGCTTTGTTGTTTCTTCCATTGCCATGATGGCGCTCTCGACTTCGACCAATCTTGCTATTGCTGATCCGTTGCGTGGAAAATCGACACCGCAATATGTGATGATTTCCTTTGATGGTGCGGGGCCTTTGGCACAATGGGAGCGCAGCTTGGCGCTCAGCGCTAAAACCGGCGCGCGATTTACCTACTTCTTGTCATGTGTGAATCTCCTGCCGAAGGACTTGGCGCAGATCTATAAAAATCCTGAAGGACGGACCGGCAGATCAAATGTCGGCTTTGCCCAGTCCAAAGAGGAAGTACATGCGCGTCTCTCGGCGATCTGGCGAGCGGCTTCCTCCGGTCACGAGATCGCCAATCATGCCTGCGGGCATTTCGACGGCAAAGTGTGGACCAAGGAGCAATGGCTCTCGGAGTTCCAGTCGTTTGATAGTATTTTATCAAATGCCTATCTGAACAATAAGATTGGTTATGAGCCTGACGGCTGGCGTGCATTTGTTCGAAACAGCATTCGCGGATTTCGTGCGCCCTATCTGTCGAATAACAAAGCGCTTTATGAGGCGCTTTCAACGCGCGGCTTTGCCTATGACGCGAGTGGCGTTGAACGCGAAGGTAGTGTTCCCCGCGGCAATAAACAGCTGGCCAAATTCTCGTTGCCGCTCATTCCAGAGGGACCGTCTGATCGCCGAATTGTGGCGATGGACTATAATCTGTTCGTGCGCCACTCCGGTGGTTTCGAGCGGGCAAGCGATGGCGCCGCATTTGAAGAGCGCTCCTATATGGCATTTCGTCAGGCCTTTGTCAGCCAATATCATGGTAAGCGCCGACCTCTGCAGATCGGTCTGCATTTCACGCTGATGAACGGCGGCGCGTATTGGCGGGCGATGGAACGGCTGGTCACAGACGTGTGCAACAAGCCCGATGTCCGCTGCACGACGTACTCGAAATATCTCGAAGAAAACCCCTTGGCGGGCGACAAGATCGCAGAGTTGGAGCCGCACAAAGGCGGCTCCTGAACTATCAGTTTGCTGGGGCCGACTGTTCATCCAGCCATTTTTGATCAATCTCAGGCAGCGTCTCCTCATCAACGGCCGCCTCGAAAGCGCGCAGGCGGCGGTAGATGGAGATCATTTCAATGATCGTCGTCCAGGAATTGACTAGATATTGACACGAATCCTTCACTTGGCCGAACGCATTGAGGATTTGATTAAACAAGCCGAACGTGATTTTTCCGGCGATAATCGTTGGTGCAAGCACGACATAGGCGAAAATATTGTCAGTTTGCAGGTAAAAATACCGACCCACGTTGAAATACATGTAATTCGCGTAGAGCTTGAAATAGTTTTTCCTGACGCTCTCAAACAGCTCCTTGACGGTTTGCGGCTCGGCGCGATTTTCATCATCTTCGCCAAGAACGAGTTCCTTTCGATAGGCGGCCTCCACGCGTTGATTTTTAAATTCGAGGCCCGGCAGCCGCACGCCGATAATCATAAAAAATACCGTGCCGAGCACCGCCCAAAAAACTGACGCGTATACCAGTGAGTTTTCGACTTCGCCAAAGAACGGGAGCTCCGAGGCGCTGGCTGAGTATTTTGCCAGGATTGGCAAGAAGGCAACGAGCGTCAAGACGGCGTCCACAAAGGCTACGCCCAGACCCTCCATTATGCCGGCAAAGCGCATCGTGTCTTCTTGAACACGTTGGGAGGCACCCTCGATGTGCCGGACTTTCTGCCAGTTGGCCATATAAAAACTGTTCATAGCGGTGCGCCAGCGGAACACGAAATGGCTAACGAAAAACCGGTTCAACACCGCAACAAAAACTGCCACAAATGCGATGCCGCAGAAAATCAGCAGGCTATCGATATATTCGGTGGCGGTGATGGCCGGGGGCTTGGTGACGGCTGGCGCTGCGTCGTCCGTCTTCATGGCGATCGAAAGCGCTTTTTGAATTAGGTCATAGAATGGTCCGTACCAGTCATTGATGGCAACCGAGACCTGAACTTGGAACGAGGTGACAAAAAGAATAAGCGAGGCACCCAAGATTGACCATAGCGACCAAGGATGCGGCCGGTAGACACGCCAAAATGCATAGAAAAATAGCGTCGCGATGGCATAATAGATGTAGAACCAGAGGAAGGGCTTGGTAATGAATTTGCCAACCCCGATGACCGGCTCCTGTGCCCCACCCAACCCAATGACACCCGCCAATGTGTCGCCAATTGTGTACCAACCGGTAATGCAAACCGTCGCCCAGACGGCGAGCGAGATGAAGAACAATTTGGGCTCAGGAAAAAATGAACGGAACATGGGCGGACGCCTCGTGTGAAGAACTGATTCGGCGGAAGTTAGTGGATTGGCGGGAAAATGACAGTAGCGGTCACGAAGGCGTGTGTACGGGGTTTGTGCCACCCGTCGCTTTGTGGCAACATCGTCGCTCAAGAATTGGAGCGAGATGTATGATCCGGGTCGGCATTGGCGGATGGAATTATGAGCCTTGGCGGGGAATTTTTTATCCGGAAAAGCTGTCGAAAGCGAAAGAGCTCGCTCATGCCAGCCGTCGTGTGACATCCATTGAAGTCAACGGCACTTTTTATAGCACCTTTACCCCGTCAGTGTTTCAACGCTGGTCGGATGAGACGCCGGACAATTTCGTTTTTTCGCTGAAAGCACCACGCTTTGCGGTAAACCGGAAGGTATTGGGTGAAGCCAAGCCATCCATAGACCGGTTTATCGAGAGCGGGATTTCTGAACTCAAAAACAAGCTCGGTCCAATCCTTTGGCAATTGGCGCATACAAAGAAATATGACCCCAATGACATTGCCTCTTTCCTAGCGCTCATGCCTCCGAGCGTTGATGGCGTGAAACTGCGCCATGTCCTCGAAGTTCGGCATGAGAGCTTTCTGAATGCCGATTTGGTTGCCCAAGCCCGCACAGCCAAGGTCGCACTGGTTTTGGCAGATTCTGCGAAATATCCGCTGATCTCTGATATGACCGCCGATTTTGTCTATGTGCGCCTGCAAGATGCCAAAGCGGACATTGAGACCGGATATTCAGCGGAAGCGTTGGACCAATGGGCGGCGCGGGCTAAAGGGTGGGAGCGCGGTGAGGAGCCGGATGACTTCCCACTCATGGCGCCCAAAGGCGACCAGAAGAAGTCGAGAGATGTGTTCGTCTATTTTATCAATGGCGCTAAAGAGCGGGCACCTGCTGCTGCGGAGGCATTGATTCAGAGGTTAGTATCCTAGACTCTTACTCCCACTCAATCGTCCCCGGCGGCTTTGAGGTCACATCATAGACCACACGATTAATGCCTCGCACCTCGTTAATGATCCGCGTTGCGACGCGGCCGAGAAACGTCATATCGTAGGGGTAGAAATCCGCCGTCATACCATCGACCGAGGTTACAGCTCTTAGCGCACAGACGAATTCATAGGTGCGCCCATCGCCCATGACGCCCACAGTTTGAACCTCGGTGAGGACGGCGAAGGCTTGCCAGATTTTATCGTAGAGGCCGGCCTTACGGATTTCATCAAGATAGATCGCGTCAGCTTCCTGCAAGATGCGCAACTTTTCGCGGGTAACGCCGCCCGGAAGGCGAATGCCTAGTCCCGGCCCGGGAAATGGATGGCGACCGATGAAGCGCTCCGGCAGGCCCAGTTCACGGCCCAGCGCCCTCACCTCATCCTTGAACAATTCCCGCAGAGGCTCGACCAATTGCATGTTCATGCGCTCAGGCAGACCGCCGACATTGTGGTGTGATTTGATGGTGACAGAAGGGCCACCGGAAAAGGATACGCTCTCGATGACATCGGGATAGAGCGTGCCTTGTGCTAGAAACTGCGCGCCACCAATCTTCTTGGCCTCGGCCTCAAACACTTCGATGAACAGACGCCCAATGGTCTTGCGCTTGATTTCCGGGTCCGCCTCGCCTTCCAAGGCATTGATGAACATGTCCGCGGCGTCGACATGAACAAGCGGGATATTGTAATGGCCGCGGAACATGTCGAGGACTTCGACAGCCTCGTTTTTGCGCATCAGGCCATGGTCAACGAAAATGCAGGTCAGCTGATCACCGATGGCTTCGTGGATCAATACCGCGGCGACCGATGAATCGACACCACCGGACAGGCCACAGATCACCTTGCCAGTGCCAACTTGATCACGGATTTTGGCGACCATTTCCTTGCGATAGGCGGCCATGGACCAGTCAGCTTTTAGCCCGACGATCTTATGAACGAAGTTGGCTAGGAGCTTGCCGCCGTCCGGCGTGTGAACGACTTCCGGATGGAACATGGTCGTATAATACTTGCGGCTCTCGTCGGCAGCAATGGCAAAGGGCGCGTTCTCGGAGGTGCCAATCACTTCAAACCCTTGCGGCAAGCGCGTTACGCGGTCACCATGGCTCATCCAGACCGTGTAGTGATTTCCTACTTCCCAAAGCCCGTCAAACAGCGGGCTCGGCCTTTTGATCGTAACCTCAGCGCGGCCAAATTCGCGGGCGTGGCCACCTTCGACATCACCCCCCTGTTGCAGGCAGAGCGTCTGCTGGCCATAGCAAATCCCGAGGATGGGAACGCCTGAAGCAAAAACCGCTTGCGGCGCTCGGGGCGAGTTATCCTCCAACACGGATGCTGGTCCGCCAGAGAAAATTACGCCCTTTGGTGCCATCTTTTCAAACGCTGAGGCGGCGGATTGAAAGGGATGGATTTCGCAATAGACCCCCGTCTCGCGCACCCGCCTTGCAATAAGCTGAGTGACCTGCGAGCCGAAATCGATGATGAGGATAGCGTCAGGGTGAGCGATGGTTTTCATGCGGGGCGTTTAGAGAAAAACCTGAGTCGGCGCAACGGGTTACAGCGGCTTTATCAGAGACTGATTCAAATGCGATAACACAATATCTACCGCCCCTGCCAAGCGCTCGTCGATCACATGGAGGTATTGCGTCCAGTCGGCAATGCGGGACAGCGGCGCTTTGCCATCAGAAATGCCGCGCAGTCCGATAAGATCAACGTCGAACGTTTGACACACCCGCATGAGTGCAAATGTCTCCATATCAACCATGTCTTCATCGACGGAATCGTACGCATCGCCTGAAACAATATTCGCTCCGGTCGACAGTGACGCGGTAGGAATGCCCGGAATAAGATGTGGCAAAGGCAGACTTCTTGGAAGATCAAGGAACGGCGTCCGTCCTTTTTCGAACCCCAATGCCGAGGCGTCCATATCGCGATAAGCCACCGAAGAGACTTGATAGACGCTGCATTGTTCCAGACGTTTCGATCCGGCAGAACCGAGGGAAATGACTTTATTCGGCAACGTTCCCGTATGACTCATTCCGACAAGTTTTGCTGTTAGCGCAATGCCAGCCTCCACCGGTCCGACGCCCGTTATCAACGGTGTGAATCGAGCGCGCAGGTGCGGCCCGTATTCTCCTTCTACTGCCATGGCGAAGAGGATAATTTCTCCGCCCGATTCAATGTTCTTTGCACTCATGCCCAAGTCGTGGCGGGAGCAGGCCAGATTGTCAATTCAGCATGAATATAGCGCCGTTCAATAGGCTGGCGAACCCGACCCATGCGGCATAGGGAACGAAGAGCAGCGAAGCGGGTTTATCGATTTTTTGAGAAGTGAGGATGAAGGCCAAAATCACTACCAGAAGACTTAGAATGATAGCCAGCGCCAGTCCAAGTTGTTGTGCACCGAAGAACGAGGGCGACCAGACAAAGTTCAAAACAAGGGCTGCCCACCAAAGCTTCATGGCGGCGCTGGAGTGGTTGGCTTCATAAATGCGCCAGCCCGCGACCGCGATCATCAAATAGAGAATTGTCCAAACGGGCCCAAATATCCAGTTCGGTGGATTGAAGACGGGCTTAGCGAGACCCGCGTACCACTCACCCGGAAGTGTGAAGAGTCCAATCGTCAGTCCTCCGCCGACGACCAGAATGAGGAAAGCTGCGAGGGAGAGTAAATTGCGTTTCATCAACTTGTTCCTGTCTTCACTGTGATGTTACGTCATCTGTCTCGGCCCAGATGTTATTTTTTCTGCATAACTGATACAAAAAAGCCGTCGGTTCCTGTGCGTCTGGGTGTCAGAGTAAGACCTTCAGCGCTGATGATTGCCTGCTCGGCCTTGAGCGCCGGGATAAGCGCAGCGACACGCGCCGGGTGATCAACACACGCGAAATCAGCGTTCTCACGGAGAAAACGCGAGACTTGCCCTGAATTTTCTTCTGGAAACAGGGAGCAGGTCACATAAACCAATCGCCCCCCCGACTTTACATAGTGCTTCGACACTTCGAGGATTGATGCTTGGTCGCTGACGCGCTGCTGTAATTGCGCTTCGCTCAAGCGCCATTTGGCATCAGGACGCCGCCGCCAAGTTCCAGCGCCCGTGCACGGCGCGTCGATCAAAACACAATCCATCATGCCCTGAAGCGCAGTCAAATCGGACTTGGCCGGATGCACTTGCACATTGCGTGTCTCGGCGCGTTTCAGGCGCTCGAAAATTGGCGCGAGGCGGCTCTTGTCTGAATCTGTCGCGTGGATCTGGCCCTTATTACCCATGAGTGAGGCGAGTTCCAATGTCTTGCCACCACCACCGGCGCAATAATCGAGAACGGACTCCGTCGGCAAAGCACCAGTCATCAGCGCGACCAGTTGCGAGCCTTCATCTTGAATTTCGAACCAGCCCTTTTGAAAGGCAGGTTCCACTTGTACATTAGGTTGGCGATAGTCGCTTGGTCCGGCCGCGATTCGGATGCCGTCCGCCGTCAATTCTGAGGGCACGGCGCCAATCGCTTTGGGCAGTTCCGACAATACTTTCTCGCGCGTCGAGAGGATCCTGTTGACCCGCAAATCGACGGGCGGGCGGGCGGAGAGCGCAACCCCTTCGGCAATAAGTTCACTTCCGAAGGCAGAAGTAAGTTGCTCAGCGGCCCATTCTGGAATGTCCGCTTGGATATAAAAGGGCGCGTCACCGATCTCGAAAGTGTCGAAATGCTGGAATGCTGACTCATCCGGCAATGGGGGCGCAAACTTATCGCCATCAAGTGCAGCTTTCAGCGTCTCGTAACTCTCGCCCCAACCGTCCAGCACAACTCCGAAAACCAAAGCGTTCGTATCTTCGCTTCCCATGCGCCAAGCGAGCGACAACTTTTTACGCAACGCGTCATAGACGAGGTTACCAATGGCAGCGCGGTCGCCAGAACCCGCAAAGCGATGCGAGAGGCCCCAATCTTTTAGCGCTTCAGACGCCGGACGATGCCGATTGGCCATATCGTCCAACACTTCCATAGCTCCCTGAAGCCTTCCCCCTAAGCGCATCGTGAAAACCCTTCGGATGGCGAACGTGGGTAATTGATCAAGTTAGAATTTCCTAAATTAATTGGTTTGCACTCTTGTCCGCTTATAAGTACGAAAGCGCCGTTTGGGACGGATTTGGGGAGAATCACTATGAAGGCCTATCTAGCAGAAGTTTTTGGTACGTTTTGTCTTGTATTTATCGGGTGTTCATCCGTCATCACCGGGGGCTTGGGCGGTTTGTTGCCTGGAAGCTCGCTCGGCGTAGGCCTGTCGTTTGGTATCGCGGTGGTTGCGATGGCTTATGCAATCGGACCGGTTTCCGGCGCGCACCTTAACCCGGCTGTTTCGCTCGGCGCGTTTCTAGCCGGACGTTTGCCTGCCAAAGACTTAGTGCCATACATCATTGCGCAAGTCGTCGGTGGCGTCATTGGCGCAATTGTTTTGTATATAATTGCTGGTGGCGCGGTTGGTGGTGCACCGGCTAATCTTGCGGCCAACGGGTGGGATCCATCGAAATATTCGATGATGAGTGCGTTACTTGCGGAAATTGTGGCGACGTTTATCTTCGTGACAGTCATTCTCGGCGTAACCAATGCCAAACATACAACTGCTTTTGCTGGTCTGGTGATCGGTCTGACATTGGCTGCTCTGCATGTTTGCTTCATCCCTGTATCGGGCAACTCGCTCAATCCAGCCCGCTCACTTGGACCGGCACTGTTTTCAGGCGCGACGGCCATGGGTCAGCTTTGGCTCTATATCGTGGCTCCGCTGGTTGGCGGCGCGATTGCGGGCATCGTTGCGAAAGCCGGTATTTTCGAGAGAGACTAAGCGCTCACCGCTTCGGTCCAGAAAAAGGGGCGGCGACGCCCCTTTTTCTATGCGCCGTTGATGAGACGCACCACCACCAGCGCCCACATTGCCATCAACAGGAAATAGCCGACGATAAAGGCAGGGCGGCGTAGGCGGAGGCGGTTCGACGTGACATGCACATAGGCATGACCGATCCGCGACATTACGAATGCCCAAGCCAAAACAATTGCTAAAGTCCCGACAGCTCCGAGCGTAAATAGCGCGAGGCAACACACGTAAAACAAAACCGGCAGTTCAAACTGATTGCTTAGATTACGGATTGCCGTTGCGCTGCGTTCCGGTTCATTGGTCGGAATTTTGAATTCCCCCGGCTTGGCTTCGCCAGCACCAATCGCCGCCATGCGGCGGCTGGAGGCCAGACCATAAACGCCATACGTCAGCGCCACTTGGAGCAATAAAGGCCAGAAAATTGCTTCGCCCGTCATTTCGTCGTTCCTGTCTCGATTAACCCATGCCGCCCGCATAATTCGGGCTTTCGCGCGTGATCGTCACATCATGGGCATGGCTTTCGCGCAAGCCCGCCGACGAGATGCGAACGAAAGTGGCGCGCTCGCGAAATTCGTCAAGATTTTTGCCGCCGACATAGCCCATCGATGCACGAAGGCCGCCCGCCAATTGATGCAAGACGGCGGAGACTTGGCCCTTGTATGGAACTTGGCCCTCGATGCCTTCCGGCACGAGTTTCAAGGTATCGCGCACTTCGGCTTGGAAATAGCGGTCTGCCGAACCGCGGGCCATCGCACCG
>JANOYJ010000043.1:0-1850 GCA_031428815.1 Phyllobacterium sp. | reverse complement strand
CGAGACTGTTCGACCGAATAGGCGATGCCGTTTTGCGGCTGCAACAGATCGAGCTTGACCAGCAATTTCTGGAACCGGTCGCGGTCTTCGGCCAAATCAATCGCATCGGGCTTTGTGCCGAGAAACGGGATGCCGGCGCGTTCCAGTGCATCGGCGAGTTTCAACGGCGTCTGGCCGCCGAACTGGACGATAACGCCATGGAGCGTTCCCGCCTCCTGCTCGACGCGCAGAATCTCCAGCACGTCTTCTGCCGTCAGCGGGTCGAAATACAGCCGGTCGGACGTATCGTAATCGGTGGACACGGTTTCCGGATTACAGTTGATCATGATTGATTCATAGCCCGCCTCGCGCAGCGCGAACGAGGCATGGCAGCAGCAATAATCGAACTCGATGCCTTGGCCAATTCTGTTCGGCCCGCCGCCGAGGATGACGACTTTCTTGGCGGACGAAACCTGCGCTTCCGAGCGCGGCTCGCCGACAAAGGGCGTCTCATAGGTCGAATACATATAGGCGGTGGGCGAGGCGAATTCGGCGGCGCAGGTATCGATGCGCTTATACACCGGATGAACGTTCAATTCGTTGCGCAGCTTCGCCACTTCCTTGCCGCGCTTGCCGGTGAGCGCGGCGAGACGGGCGTCGGAGAAGCCCATGCTTTTCAACATGCGCAGATTTTCCGCATCCTGCGGCAGGCCGTGCTCGCGGATGCGGGCTTCCATGTCGATGATTTCACGCAATTGCTCCAGGAACCACGGATCGATCTTGCATGAGTCGTGAATGGCTTCATTGGTGAGACCAAGCCGCATCGCTTGCGTGACCATGCGCAGCCGGTCCGGCGTCGGCGTGCCGAGCGCGGCGCGGATGGCGTTGCGGTCATCGCCAGTGCCGATGCCGGGGATTTCGATTTCATCGAGGCCAGTCAGGCCAGTTTCAAGCCCGCGTAGGGCTTTTTGCAGAGACTCTTGAAAGGTGCGGCCAATCGCCATAACTTCGCCGACAGATTTCATTGCGGTGGTCAAAACATTTGACGCGCCGGGGAATTTTTCGAAAGCAAAGCGCGGAATTTTGGTGACAACATAGTCGATTGAAGGCTCGAACGAGGCAGGCGTTGCGCCGCCGGTAATGTCGTTTTCGAGTTCATCAAGCGTGTAGCCGACGGAGAGTTTCGCTGCGATTTTGGCGATCGGAAAACCGGTGGCTTTTGAGGCCAAAGCTGAAGAGCGCGAGACGCGCGGGTTCATTTCAATGACGACCAGACGCCCATCGGCGGGGTTAACAGCGAACTGCACGTTCGAGCCGCCGGTCTCCACGCCAATCTCGCGTAGCACGGCGATCGAGGCGTTGCGCATGATTTGGTATTCTTTGTCGGTCAAGGTCAGCGCCGGCGCGACGGTGATGGAATCGCCGGTGTGCACGCCCATCGGGTCGATGTTTTCGATGGAGCAGACGATGATGCAATTGTCCGCCTTGTCGCGGACGACTTCCATTTCATATTCCTTCCAGCCGAGCACCGATTCTTCGATCAAAACTTCGGTGGTCGGGGAGGCGTCGAGGCCAGACCCAACGATGTCGAAAAACTCCGATCGGTTATAGGCAATGCCGCCGCCCGTGCCGCCCATGGTGAAGGAGGGGCGGATGATGACCGGCAGCCCGATCTCGTCTATGGCGCGCGCACCGATGGCCATGGCGTGGCTGACATAGCGCTGCTTGCGGTCGCTCTCGCCGAGGTTCCATTCGTTTTCGAGCTTGTCTAAAGCGATGTCCAGTTCCGGGCCGGAAAGCTGGGCTTTGAGTTCCTCGCGCTTGATTTTATGCGCCTTGCGGTCAAGGTCTTTAACATCTGTGGCATTGGC
>JANOYJ010000042.1:0-2286 GCA_031428815.1 Phyllobacterium sp. | reverse complement strand
CGTATTCAGATATCAACCTTGATGTGGTTTGGGATACCGTTCAAACCTCTTTGCCAAAATTGATTTCAAAATTGAACGAACAGTCTTAACGGGTTGTTGTCCTATCGACCGCTACTCAACCCAACCCAGCACCCCGTTCTCCAGCTTCAACACCCTGTCCTGCACAATCTCAATCTCCGCCGCATCTCTTGGCGCGACGGTGTTGACGATGTGGAACAGGACGCGAATGACGCCGCCATGGGTGACGCACATGGTTTGGCGATCTACTGAATTCAGCCATTTTTCAATTCGTTGTGCCAAAAGCGCATAGCTTTCCGCGACTTTACCGGGCGGCAGGAAATTCCATTTGTCTTTATGGCGCGCATCCAGCAGTTCCGGGCTCATCATCGAGATTTCCTTGATGGTAAAGCCCTGCCACTCGCCGAAATGCACTTCCAAGAGCTGCGCATCGGTGCGGTAGGCCATGGGATCAAGCCCCATGCCGGTACGAACCCGTTCCATGGTTTCGCGTGTGCGTTTGAGCGGGCTGGAAACAAAGTCGAAATTTTCCGGATCAGGAATGAGACCGCGCAGAATGTGACCATTGCCATCCGCTTGCCGTCGACCCTTTTCGCTTAAATCTGTGTCGAATTGGCCCTGAACGCGCTGCTCGGCATTCCAGAGCGTTTCGCCATGGCGACAAAAATAGATAATTGGTGCGTCTGCAAATGGAGGTGACAAACCTCTCTAGTCCTTAACGACCGAGATATCCGGTGCATCGACGGCTTTCATGCCAACAACATGATAGCCTGAATCAACATGCATCACTTCGCCCGTCGTGCCACGCGAAAGATCGGACAGCAGGAACATCGAAGCGTCGCCGACTTCCTCAATCGTTACTGTACGGCGCATCGGGGCGTTATATTCGTTCCATTTGAGGATATATCGAAAATCACCAATGCCAGAGGCGGCAAGCGTTTTAATCGGTCCCGCTGAAACCGCATTGACGCGAATATTCTTCGGGCCGAGATCAACCGCCATATATTTGACGCTGGCCTCCAGCGCCGCCTTCGCGACACCCATGACGTTGTAGTTCGGCATGACTTTTTCTGCACCGTAATACGTCAGCGTCAGCATCGAGCCACCGTCGGTCATCAGCTTTTCGGCGCGCTGGGCGACTGCTGTGAACGAGTACACTGAGATCAACATGGTTTTAGTGAAATTGCCTTCGCTCGTATCAACATAGCGACCGGTCAGCTCATCCTTGTCGGAAAATCCAATCGCATGAACGAGGAAGTCAAACTTACCCCAGATGCGCTCGATTTCGGCGAACACAGCGTCCATGGTTGCGGCGTCGGTGACGTCACAATGGCCAACGAGTTGGGCACCAAGTTCTTCCGCCAATGGCTCAACACGCTTTTTGAGCGCATCGCCCTGCCAAGTGAAGGCCAGCTCAGCACCTTGATCCGCACAAGACTTGGCGATGCCCCAAGCGATGGAGCGATTATTGGCCACGCCCATGATGAGGCCGCGTTTGCCTTTCATCAGGCCACTACCAACGCTCATGCTTCATCTCCCGACTAAATATTGTTGCCGCCCTATCGCACAGGCGGCTTTGAGCTTCAAGCGGATAGAGAGAAGCTTAAATCAGAAGAAACCGGTTGAGGTAATTTCGCTTCCGAGAAATGTCTCCAGATGGGGGTCTTTTTCCTCAGGAAGCATAATGCGCACATGCACAAGCAAATCGCCATGCCCGACATCCGGCTTTGGCATGCCTTTTCCGCGCAGGCGCAAAACCTTGTCCGAACTCGACCAAGGCGGCACCATGATGGCTATCTTTCCGGTTAGAGTTTCAACGGGCATTTTCGCACCGAAAACAGCCTGCTTGAGGGGAACCGGCAAATCAAAATGCAGATCGTGGCCATCACGGCGAAATTTGGCGTGCGGGCGGATCATGATCGTTGCAAGCGCATCGCTGCGTTTTCCGAGCCGGTCAGCATTGCCCTGCCCGCGCAAGCGAATGACCTGTTTGTCCTCGACACCGCGCGGCAGCTTGACGGCGAGCTTTCGACCATCCGAGAACTTCGCTTCAACCAAAGCCTCCCGCGCCGCCTCTTCCAGCGTCACATGCAGATCAAACGAAAAGTCGGCGACTTTCGAATGCGGTTGTTCGCGTGGTTGATTGCCGAAGGAAGAACCGAAGAATTCACGCAGCATGTCTTCCCCGCCGGCAAAACTCGAACGCGACTGGCGTCCGGGCGCGGGGCGCCCCGTGCCAAAACCTTCAAACCCGGCATGGCGCGGTTT
>JANOYJ010000041.1:0-3487 GCA_031428815.1 Phyllobacterium sp. | reverse complement strand
TCGCAAAAGCGGGAGCCATAGTGAGCCTCGGGCATAGCGACACAGACCATGATACGGCGCTCAGATATGTGGAGGCCGGGGCCTCTTGCGTCACCCATCTTTTCAACGCCATGAGCCAGCTTGGCAACCGCGAACCGGGGCTTGTCGGCGCCGCACTTTCCTCAGGAAGCCTCCACGCGGGCATTATCGCCGATGGCTTCCATGTGCATGTTGCCAGCATGAAAGCAGCGCTCAGTGCCAAAAACGGACCGGCGAGAATTCATCTCGTCACTGATGCCATGTCGACCGTGGGCAGCAATATTCAATCGTTTATGCTCAATGGCCGCGAAATCCGCCGTGAGGGAGGGAGGTTGACCTTGGCGGATGGAACCTTGGCGGGGGCAGATATTGATATGATTTCCTGCGTGCGGTTTGCACATGAAAGGTTGGGGCTTTCGACAACCGAAGCGCTCCGGATGGCGGGGCTTTATCCGGCACAGTGTCTTGGTCGGGAAAGCGAAATCGGCACATTAAAACCGGGGTCGCGTGCGGATTTCTTGCATCTATCTGATGATCTCGATATTTGCGAAACCTATATCAGCGGCGTGGCTTGAGGCTTGTAGCGGCTGCCGAACGTGTATCGGCTGCCGGCATAGGTCAGGCGATTGACTGTCACCACCACGTTACCTGTCCAAGTCCGGCGCTTGAGCAATAGGCATGGAGCGTTGACGGGCACGCCTAGATGCTCTGAAATAGAGGCATCGGCCGCGATCGCTGAGAAGACATGTTCCAACTCAGAAATGGGCGTGATGCGCATCAGATAATCATAGGTCGTGGTTTGGATAAAATCCTGCTGCAAATAGTCTGGAACGAGGTCTGAATTGACAAATCGCTCTTCAATTTGGACCGCCTCGTCGTTTTCGAAGTGGATGATGACTGAGTGAAACACGCTGCGACGCTTGGCAAAGCCGAATTCCAACGTGATGTCCGGCGGCGTTTGCGTCTTTTCCAATTTCAAAATTGTCGAGCGGTGCGCATGTCCTCTGTCACGAATTTCGCTGGCGATGTTGTTGATTTCCAGCAGCGCGGCATGAGGTTTCGGTGGTGCCAAGAACGTTCCTATGCCTTGAACGCGCACCAACAGGCCGGTCGCCGTCAGCTCGCGCAGGGCGCGATTGACGGTCATGCGTGAAATACCAAGCTCAGCGACAAGCTCATTTTCGGAGGGCAAGCGCTCGCCATATTTCAGCTCACCTGAACCGATTTTTGCGAGCAGAAATATCTTCACCTTTTCGTAAAGCGGGCTTGCGGCTTCCCCATATCTATTCACAAATCTATCCCCGTCACGCCGAGAGCCCTTTCATGATGGCGGCATATCTGGCGGAAATGCGCGCTGCGTCAAGGTGGCGGCCGTTTTCAACGCGTTTGGTGCCGCAGGTCCAGACAGTATCGATGAGATGTTTGGCATTGCCGAAGATCAAAGCATCGAGGATCGTGTCATCGCTATGGCCAGCCAATGCGACATGGTTGGCATGGAGCGTGACAAAATCGGCAGGTGCGCCGACTTCAAGACCGAAGGATTTTTGGCCTAAGGCCACAGAGCCACCAAGCAAGGCGCTTTGGAAAAGTTGAAGGCCCGTGGAGCAATTGGGCGCGGTCATGACATTGCGCGAAAGAAGGCGGAGGCGCTGGGAATATTCGAGTTGGCGCAATTCGCCGGGTGCATCAATCAAGACGTTGGAATCCGAACCGATGCCATAGCGCCCACCCGCCGCGATGAAATCGGGGCCGTTAAAAATGCCGTCACCAAGATTGGCCTCGGTGATCGGGCAAAGACCGGCGATGGCACCGGATTTGGCAACAGCAAGCGTTTCAGTCTCTGTCATATGTGTGGCATGGATCAGGCACCAACTCTCATCCACCGGCGCATTCTTCATGAGCCAATCGACCGGGCGGTGGCCAGACCACGCGATGCAGTCTTCGACTTCCTTCATTTGTTCGGCGATATGAATATGAACCGGACCGGTTTTGGCGAGCGGCAGAATCTGTGTCAGCTGCTCTGGTGTTACGGCGCGGAGACTGTGCGGCGCTATGCCTAGATTGGCTCCTTGAACCGGTTTGATGATATCGGCACAGCGCGTGTGGAGTTTTTCATAACTGTCGAGCGTGTTGATGAAACGGCGCTGGCCGTCATTCGGTGCCTGCCCGCCAAAGCCGGAATGGGCGTAAAAGACCGGTAGGAGTGTCAGGCCTAGTCCCGTTGCTGATGAGGCAGACACGATGCGCGATGCGAGTTCGCCGATGTCCGCATAGCGCGTTCCGTCCTTGTCGTGATGAAGGTAGTGGAATTCGCCGACCCGGGTGAATCCACCTTCCAACATTTCAGCAAATGCCAGCGCGGCGACGGCCTCGACATCATCCGGGTCCATCGACAAAGCAAAGCGATACATCACCTCGCGCCAACTCCAAAACGAGTCTGTCCCCGGCCCGCGCGTTTCGGCGAGGCCAGACATGGCGCGTTGGAAGGAATGACTGTGAAGATTGGGGAGACCCGGAATAGCGATTGAATGATGCCCGGCGTCGGGCTGGCGTTTGGCATTGGCGTTGATACCCGAGATGTGGCCATCGGTGACCGCTATCTCAACGTTATCGCGCCAGCCTTCCCGTGTCAGAGCTTTGTCAAAATGAAAAAATGTTGTCACGTTTCTGATTCCCGATAGGCGTCACTTGACTTGTATATACAACCTTATACAAGACGGTGAAATCAATCAATCCCGTGTTGAAAAATGTCCCCTGTAACACTGTATCACAATTGCCGGATTGCAACTCTCCAAGGGGTGAGCGGGCTTGGCGTGATCGAAGACGGGGTGATCGCCGAGCGCGACGGTCGCATTGTCTTTGTTGGCGAGACAGCGGAAGTTCCCGTTGATCTTATCCCAACCCGCCGTGTTGATCTCTCCGGACATCTGGTGACCCCCGGCCTTGTTGATTGCCACACGCATCTCGTCTTTGGTGGCGACCGTTCGCATGAATTTGAAATGCGGCTGAATGGAGCGTCGTATGAAGAAGTCGCCAAGGCGGGCGGCGGGATTGTTTCGACGGTACGCCAGACTCGTGCGGCGAGCGAGGATGAATTGCTGGCCTCGTCCTTGAAACGTCTCGATCACTTAATTTCGGAAGGCGTGACCAGCGTCGAGATCAAATCCGGGTATGGGTTGGACCTTGAGAATGAAGCCAAGATGTTGCGTGTGGCGCGGCGTATTGCTGATGCGCGCCCGATCGATGTGACGACAACGTTTCTCGGTGCGCACGCTCTGCCGCCGGAAGCGAACGGCGACAGAGATTCCTATATTGCCGAGGTCTGCGATGTGATGTTGCCCGCGATTGCTGTCGAAAGGTTGGCAGATGCGGTGGATGGATTTTGTGAGGGCATCGCTTTCTCACCTGCCCAGATAAGGCGGGTTTTCACAAAGGCGAAAGAGCTTGGTCTGCCGGTCAAGCTGCATGC
>JANOYJ010000040.1:0-1827 GCA_031428815.1 Phyllobacterium sp. | reverse complement strand
GCGGCATGGGCAACAGCCAGATAGGTCTTGCCCGTGCCGGCAGGTCCAACGCCGAAGACAAGTTCCGATTTATCCAGCGCACGCATATAGGTGTTTTGCGTCGGCGTGCGGGCGTGAATCGTGCGTTTTCTTGTCGAAATTTGGCTAAGCGACATACGGGACTTGGTCTCCATGGTCGGCAGGGAAGGTTGTTCGAAAGAAGCAATGGCCATGCGGATCGCGCCGTCAACATCGGAACCGGCTATCGCATTCCCGGCGAGCGCCATTGCATACAGCGCATCCAGCGTGCGGCGGGCTTTTTCCGTTGATGAAGGCTCGCCGCTCACCGTCAGTTGATTGCCTTTGGAGCGAATATCGACGCCGAGTTTTTTCTCGATCTGCGAAATATTCTCTTCAAACTGGCCGAACAAAGTGCTCGCGTGTTTGTTATTGTCAAAAGTCAGGACGATCGGGGTCGCGTTCGAATCTATTGCGTGTGTTGCCAACGTCGCATTAACGGTCAAACGCGTCTCCTTCTGGTCACTTGTTGTCAAATCAGCGCGCCAAACAGACTGTTCTGCCCGGACCTTGTGATTCGCACATTCACAATGTCACCGATTTTGCAGTCATTTTCATCTAAAATCACCGGCTGAAGCCATGGAGATTTCGATATTTTTTGTCCGGGCTTGCGACCGGGTTTTTCGACTAATACTGGCATTATTTTGCCAACGAAGCTCTCAACAAAGGCAAGCTGTTGTTCGTCCAGCAGTTTTTTCAACTGAGTGAGACGAGTATCTTTGATTGCTTCGGCCACCTGCTCCGCTTCTGTTGCAGCAGGAGTGCCCGGGCGCGGTGAGTACTTGAACGAATAGGTCTGCGCAAAGCCAACATTGCGCACCAAAGCCATCGTCGCCTCGAAGTCCGCATCGGTCTCGCCGGGATAACCGACGATAAAATCGCCGGACATGGCAATGTCCGGGCGGACCATGCGGATGCGCTCAATCAAGTTCAGATAATCCTGCGCTGTATGGCGGCGGTTCATTGCCTTCAAAATGCGGTCGGAGCCGGATTGCACCGGCAGATGCAGGAAAGGCATGATGGCGGGGTTATCGCGATGGGCGTCAATCAGTTCATCGTCCATATCGCGCGGATGCGAGGTCATATAGCGAAGCCGCGCGACGCCCGTGACTTCGGACAGACGATTCAAGAGACGGGCAAAGCTCCATTCCGACCCATCTTCCGCCTTGCCGCGCCACGCATTGACGTTTTGGCCGAGCAGGGTGATTTCACGCACGCCCATTGAGGCAAGACGCTCCACCTCAGTCAGCACTTGCACGACAGGCCGCGAAACCTCGGAACCACGCGTATAGGGCACGACACAAAATGAGCAGAACTTGTCACAGCCTTCTTGGATCGTCACAAAAGCCGTGACGCCACGGCTGTTGATTGCTTCCTTCCTCGGGGCTGCTAGATGATCGAATTTGTCTTCCACCGCATGGTCATTGTCGACGACGCGCTCGCCGTTTTCGACACGGCGCAGAATTGACGGCAGGCGGTGATAGGTTTGCGGGCCTATGACCATATCTACGGCCTTTTCGCGCCGCAGAATTTCTGTGCCCTCGGCCTGTGCCACGCAGCCGGTGACGCCAAGCACCATATCGCGGCCTTCGAGTTTGCGGGCCTTTTTGATTTCGCGGATGCGACCGAGTTCCGAATATACCTTTTCAGCGGCTTTTTCGCGGATATGGCAGGTATTGATGAGCACGAGATCCGCGTCTTCCAACACCTCGGTCCCGGCATAGCCTTCCGCCGTCAGTTGATCCGCCATACGCTGCGAGTCATAGACAT
>JANOYJ010000039.1:0-4897 GCA_031428815.1 Phyllobacterium sp. | reverse complement strand
TGCCGATGGAGCGCTGGATGTTCTGGCACAGCACATTTTGGGAACGGCCTGCGCAAAACCGTTCTATGCCGATCAGCTCTTTGCCGAAGTGAAGGCCACTGAACCCTACCGTTGGTTGGACCGGGCGCGGTTTGACAAGGTCGTGGATTTTGTCGCGACCGGCGGCTATGCGCTTCGCACCTATGACCGCTATGCCCGCATCAAGCTGACCGTCTATGGTACATGGCGCATCGCCCATCCTCATGTCGCCCAACAATACCGCCTGAACATAGGCACCATCATCGAAGCGCCGTCATTGAGTGTTAGGCTCGTCAAGCAGGGCAGGGGTCCAAGCGGACGGGGCGGGCCTGTTCTGGGCAAGGTTGAAGAATACTTCCTCGAAATGCTAACGCCCGGCGACACGTTTTTGTTTTCCGGCAAAGTGCTGCGATTTGAGGGCATTCGCGAGAATGAATGCCTCGTGTCAAACGCCTTCACACTCGATCCAAAAATTCCAAGCTACCAAGGCGGTAAATTTCCGCTGACAACCTACTTGGCCGACAACGTTCGAAAAATATTGGAAGAACCCGATTCTTGGCACAATCTTCCCGAACAAGTGCGCGACTGGCTTCAATTACAAAGGGATGTGTCCGTTCTTCCGAAGCGTGGCGAGCTTTTGGTCGAAACCTTCCCGAACGGATCACGCTATTTTATGGTCCTCTACCCGTTTGAGGGCCGCCTCGCGCATCAAACCCTTGGCATGCTCTTGACGCGCCGTCTGGAGCGCTACGGTGCACATCCGCTTGGCTTTGTCGCCACCGACTATTCGCTGAGCATTTGGGGCTTGAAAGACTTCGCTGCGCTCGTGCGCCATGGCGAACTGGATTTTGCCAAACTGTTTGATGAAGACATGCTCGGCGATGATCTTGAGGCTTGGCTCGCCGAAAGCTTCATGATGAAGCGCACGTTTCGAAATTGCGCGGTCATCTCCGGCCTGATCGAAAAACGCCATCCGGGCATGGAAAAATCCGGCCGACAAGTCACAGTCTCTTCTGATCTCATCTATGATGTTTTGCACGCCCATGAACCGGATCACATCCTTTTGCAGGCCGCCTGGGCGGATGCGGCGACAACTCTTCTCGACATCAAGCGATTGGGCGATATGTTGAAGCGCATAAAGGGGCGAATCACCCATAAGGCTTTAGACCGTATTTCGCCGCTTGCCGTGCCGATCATGTATGAAATCGGGCGCGAGCGGGTGGCCGGTGCCGCGGATGAAGCCCTTTTGGCAGACGCCGCCGCTGAATATTCTGGAGAGACTATAAAAAATTGACCGCCTTGGCCCGCATGAAAAACCCGGATTATGAAAGCGCCAGCGTCACTACGCTTGTCGCAGGTATCGAGCTCGTTTTGGATCTGAGCGGCGCGCTGTTCATCCAAGAAGGCGAGATATTGGTCGTTTCCGATCTGCATTTCGAGAAGGCCTCCTCTTTCGCCCGCCGTCGACATTTCGTGCCACCCTACGATACAAGCGTGACGCTCACCGCACTGGAACGAGTGGTGCGCGATTACATGCCGAAAACCGTTATCTGCCTTGGCGACAGTTTTCATGATCCGTTCAGTCACGAACGTTTGCTGCCGGAAGCGATCGCACGTTTCGGTGCTCTGGCTTCCGGTCGCGACTGGGTCTGGATTACAGGCAATCATGACCCGGAAATTCCACACATGCTGGCAGGTGATCGCGCTGAAGAACTTTGTATAGGTCCGCTAACCCTTCGCCATATCCCGCAGACGGGCGCTGCCAGGGAAGGTGAAATCGCCGGACATTTGCATCCGGTTGCCCGGATAGTAAGGCGCGAACGCGCAGTGCGCCGACAGTGCTTTGCCACGGACAGTTCGCGGCTCATCATGCCCGCCTTCGGTTCGCTGACGGGCGGTCTGGTCCTTTCCAACCCTGCCTTCAAAGGCCTGTTCAACAAGGCTTCAATGATTGCCTATATGATCGGCGCCGACCGCATTCACGCCGTGCCGTCGCAGGGGCTGTGCTAGTTTTTCTGACCGCGGGTAAAGCCCGTAGTTAGGGTCCATGAACATTCTAGACGGGATGGTAGAGCATCTTGCATCAGCGCCCGCTCGTTGCGGCTTGTCCAAAAGAAGGTGGCGTCGTTGCCAATTCAATTTTTCCCGAGAGCTGGGCAAATACTGGTATGTGACTTTTCCGGGTTCAAGGAGCCAGAAATGGTCAAGCCACGACCCGTGATAATTGTTTCGCCGAAACTTCCCTACAGAAGCGAAATTGTTACTGTTGTCCCAATAAGTACAACCGCGGCACGTCACGCATTACCGTTCGTCGTCAAATTATCAAAAAATTATCACCCTAATGAAGAAGACGATCTGCCCTGTTGGGCAAAATGCGACATGGTCATGAACATAGCACGGTGGAGACTTGAGGGCTTCAAAATGGGAAGAAGGAAGTGGGAATGTCCTCAGGCCACTGCTGAAGATTTGGAGGCCGTTAGAAGTGGCGTTCTCTATGGTCTTGGAATGGGCAACTTGATCCGAGCGCAAGAATAGCCTATATATGCGCGGTAACCCGGTTATCGGGCTTTAAGACCTAGTTCACTAGGCAGGTTGTTCAATGAGCGATGACAAGTTCCGAGCAGCCTAGATATTGTCAACGTCCCATAACCCCGCTTCGGCGGGGTTATGCGTTTCAGCGACATTGCACTCGGCTCAAACTCCACGACGCCGCCACTTGATGCCAATGCCGTCCTATGCTCCAACTGCAAAATGAGCACGCAGTCCCGCATTAATCCATGGATCGTTGTCTGGCTGTGCTTTGCCACGCTCTCCATTGTTATGTCCGCCCGCCAATCTGTCTCGATCATGACCGATGAATGGGTGCGCTCGCTTGGCTGGTCCAAGACCTTTATCGGCTCCGGCCAAAGCGTTGCCTTTGTTGTCATGGCGATATTTTCGCCAATCGCAGGCAATATGGCAGACCGTTTCGGCGCCCGCGCCATGTTGACAGCCGGTGCGCTCATCGTCGCGGCAGGGTTTTTCTCTTTCGCGCTACTTCCCGTGGCGGGCGTTTACATCTTGGGCTACGGATTTCTCGGAGGCATCGGCTTTGCGACGGCCAATATGCATCTGGTTTCCACGGCGCTTGCAAAACTTTTCAAGGAAAACCGTGGACTTGCCACCGGCATTGCCAATTCCGGCGCAACGGCAGGTCAGTTCATTACTGTGCCGCTGCTCACAATCGGTCTGACCTATTTTTCATGGCGTTGGAGCATGATCGCGGTCGCATTGGCCTGCACAATCATGGCTGCCGTCATTTGGATTACGCTAAGACCAACTGAGGCCGAAGCGTCCCAAAAGGACGAAACCATATCCGCGGAACCTCTATGGGACCGGCTGAAATTTCTGCTGGCCAATCCGACGTTTCACATTCTCTATTGGAGTTTCTTCATCTGCGGCGTGACGACCACGGGTGCGATTGAAACACATTTTCTACCTTATGCCGCCTTTTGCGGATTTCCACCCGTTCCGGCATCTGGCATTTACGGTTTGACAGCCGCGATCAATTTTGCCGCCATGTTCTTGTCCGGCTATCTCACAGACCGGGTCAACCGCCCGCTTTTGCTCGGCTCCATTTATCTGATGCGGTCAATCTCTTTCATCGTCTTGATGAATGTCGGCACATCCTATGAAATGATGTTCTTGTTCGCCGTCATTTACGGCATTTTCGATTATTCCACCGTACCGCCGACGGCCAGTTTGGTGGCATCACATCTCGGTTTGAAAATCATGGGCCTCGCCATGGGCCTGATCTCCGGTGGCCATGCACTTGGTGGTGCGGTCGGTGCTTTCCTTGGCGGGTATCTTTTCGACCTTTATGCCGAATATACGCAGATGTGGTGGGTGGCCTTTGGAACCGCGATCTTGGCCGGCGTGATGGTATTAGTGCTGCGGGAAAACCGAGACGTTTCCGGCCCGGTGGCTGTCCCGCATTAAGTGCGCCGATTAGCCAACTGCAAACAACGCAACCAATAAGCT
The DNA here is from genome assembly GCA_031428815.1 of Phyllobacterium sp. Classification (GTDB taxonomy): domain Bacteria; phylum Pseudomonadota; class Alphaproteobacteria; order Rhizobiales; family Rhizobiaceae; genus JANOYJ01. The sequence continues at coordinate 859 of JANOYJ010000039.1, read as the reverse complement.
AGCCACAACCAGAAATGTCAACTTCATCCGGATCGGGCCGAACCACCGCGGTAGACTGCCGTTCTGAGCGGCGATGACATCCCATGCGCCTTGTGCGGCGAAGGCCATGGCGAGAGTGGCGATTGCAAAAACCGGTGTCATGAATATCGTCGCCCAAGCGACAAGCGCAGGACAGACGCTGTGAAGAAACACACGTCCCGCCTTATCGCTCTCAAGCGCCGCGCCCCAACGAACGCCGCCGAGAAACGACAGAATGGAAATGCCGTAGGCCCGCATAACCTCGAATGCTTGGTGCCACGAGGGGTGTGTAGAATTTCCAAGAACAAGCCAAAGAGTGCAAGCGGCGAAAGGCAAAAAGCCTGCTAAAGCCAATCCGTTCGCGATCCGCACTTTGCTGGCTTGGCTGTCGCCGTTGAACAACATACAGCAGGTTCCTCAGTCGCGCTTGAAGATGACCCGTCCGAGCCAACCGATAATCATCGCCAGCGATACCGAAAACAGGCCGTAGAAGAAAGACCGTTCATGCGCGGCATTGTAAATTTGCTGTTCGAAGCCGGACTTGATAATTTGCATGCTGGTAGAGCTTTCTTTGAGGAACGCCCCGTTGCGAAAGAGGAAGGCCCGTGCGCGGTGCGGTCCGACTGGCACATCGGCGGGAAGTGTCAGCGTCGCCCGAAACAGATTAGCCGAAATGAACTCCACGCCGCCGGCGCGTTCGTTGTAAAGACCTTTGCTGGTTTTAATTGCCTTCAATGCCTCAGTGAAAGGCTCAAGCGTCGCACGTTGTTGGCCGAATTTTGGTTTAAGATTTAGGCCCGCAGTTCCCAGAGATAGCGAGGCAAATGTCTTTCCGTCTGTT
>JANOYJ010000038.1:0-8973 GCA_031428815.1 Phyllobacterium sp. | reverse complement strand
ATACTGTCCTCGACTGCAACGGCCACGAACCAGAACACCTGGATCGAAGAGATGAAGAAGGTTCTGCCAAACTATGCAGGCGTCAAGGTCGTTGATACCGTTTATGGTGATGACCTTGCTGACAAGTCCTATCGCGAAACTCAAGGGTTGATTCAGAAGTATCCAAACTTGAAAGCCATCATCGCACCGACCTCAATCGGTATTGTTGCTGCCGCTCAAGCTGTTGAAGATGCCAAAATGGTTGGCAAAATCAACGTTACAGGCCTTGGTCTTCCATCCGAAATGGCCGGCCATGTAAAGGCTGGCTCGTCCAAGTCTTTCGCGATTTGGAACCCGATTGATCTCGGTTATGCCGCAACAACCATCGCTTACAATCTGGCGACTGGCAAAGCCAAGGCGGAAGCTGGCGGTGAAATTCCGATGGGCCGCATGGGTTCAGTCAAGCTCGATGACAACAAGGAAGGCGCTATGGCCGATCCGTTTGTCTATGATGCAACGAACGTCGACGAATTCGCCAAGATCTTCTGATCGAGCGATCTCCTTTATAACCGGCGGCACAAGGTGTCGCCGGTTATTCAAACACATCCGTTTATAGTCCCGCAGCCGAAAGCCCGCCTCAGCATGAATGCTCTATCTCATGACGCCGCAGCGCCCGTACCGGCATTTTCGCTGCGTGGCATTTCCAAAAGTTTTCCCGGTGTCCGTGCGCTTAACAATGTTGAGCTGGATCTTTATCCAGGCCAAGTAACGGCGCTTGTTGGAGAGAATGGCGCTGGAAAATCAACGCTCGTTAAGATCATGACCGGGATTTACCAGCCGGACTCAGGCGAAATCCGGGTCAATGACAAACAAGTCACCTTCCCCGCCGCCCATGATGCGAGCCTTGCCGGTGTGACGGCGATTCATCAGGAAACCGTGCTGTTTGATGATCTGTCCGTCGCCGAAAACATATTCCTCGGTCACGCGCCGCGTAATCGTTTTGGTCTGATTGACCACCCCGCCATGCGTGCCCAAGCTCGTGCATTGCTTTTTGGCATTGGTGCTGAGGTCGATCCCGAAATGCCATTGCGTGATCTCGGCATTGCCTCAAAGCATCTCGTCGCCATTGCCCGTGCGCTATCAATTGACGCGCAGGTCGTCATAATGGACGAGCCCACTGCGGCGCTCTCACACAAGGAAATCTCCGAACTCTTCGCTTTGGTTGACCAGTTGAAATCTCAAGGCAAAGCCATTCTCTTCATCAGCCACAAATTCGATGAGATCTTCCGCGTCGCAGATCGATATACCGTGTTTCGTGATGGCGAGATGGTGGGTGCGGGTCTGGTTAAAGAAACTGACCACAATAAATTGGTCAAGCTCATGGTCGGGCGCGACATTGGTCAGGTCTTTCCGAAGGGCGAGACCAATATCGGTGACGTCGTATTGAAAGTGCGCGACTTTTGTCATCCGACAGAATTCGACGGCATCAATTTGGATCTTCGCGCTGGCGAAATCCTCGGCTTTTACGGCCTTGTCGGCGCAGGCCGCTCGGAATTCATGCAGGCGCTGTTTGGCATGACTAAGCCGTCACGCGGTACAATCGAGCTTCAAGGCAAGCCGATCTCTGTGAACAATGCCGCACAGGCAGTGGAAAGCGGCATCGTTTACGTGCCCGAAGAGCGAGGCCGCCAAGGCGCGGTCATCGGCCTGCCCATCTTCATGAATGTCACCCTACCCTCGCTGCATGTGACGTCCAGATCCGGCTTTCTGAAACTTGCCAATGAATATGCCTTGGCCCGCGAATATACCCAGCGCCTTGATCTGCGCGCCGCATCGCTCAGCCAGAATGTCGGCACTCTGTCCGGTGGCAATCAGCAAAAGGTGGTGATTGCCAAATGGCTCGCTACCAAGCCAAAAGTCATCATTTTGGATGAACCGACCAAGGGCATCGACATAGGCTCAAAATCCGCCGTGCACGCCTTTATGAGCGAGCTTGCCGCACAAGGCTTGGCGGTGATCATGGTTTCTTCCGAACTGCCCGAAATCCTCGGCATGGCCGACCGCGTCATCGTCATGCGCGAAGGCCGGATGGTCGAAACCTTTGATCGCAAGAATGCGACGGCGGAAAATCTGGTGCGCGCCGCCGCAGGAATTGCGGAGCAAGCAGCATGAAAGCCTTCCTGCGTTCCCGCGAAGCTCAATTAATTGTCGCCATCCTTGTGATGACCGGCCTTATCGCCGTCCGCTTTCCAGCTTTCATTTCGCCAAGAAATCTCGCCTCAGTTTTCAATGACACATCGATCCTCATTATCCTGGCGCTTGGCCAAATGATGGTAATCTTGACGCGCTGCATCGACCTTTCCATCGCCGCCAACCTCGCTATGACCGGCATGATCGTCGGCCTCATCAATGTTTACGCGCCCGGCCTGCCGATACCGCTCCTGCTGGTGATTGCCATCGCTTGCGGCGCGGCGCTGGGTGCCATCAACGGCCTTTTGGTCTGGAAACTCGACATTCCATCCATCGTCGTAACGCTCGGCACAATGACGATTTTCCGCGGGGTGATTTATCTCCTTCGGGACGGAAAATGGGTCAACGCCCATGAAATGAGCGACAGCTTCAAAGCCTTCTCCCGTGACATCGTAGTGCTTTTTCCAAACATGTCATGGATTGCGGTTGTCATTATGCTCATCATGTGGGTCGTCATGACACGCACAGCGCTCGGCCGCTCGCTCTTCGCCATTGGCGGCAATCCGGTGGCCTCGGTCTATGTCGGCATTAATGTCGGACAAATGCGCTTTTATGCCTTCTCGATCTGCGGCGCTTTGGCAGGACTTTGCGGCTATCTCTGGGTATCGCGCTACGCCGTCGCCTATGTCGATATTGCCAATGGTTTCGAGCTGGATGTCGTCGCCGCCTGCGTTATCGGCGGCATTTCGATTTCCGGTGGCATCGGTTCTGTCGGTGGCGCCATCCTTGGCGCTCTCTTCCTCGGCATCATGAAAAACGCCCTGCCGGTCATCAATGTCTCGCCGTTCTGGCAAATGGCCATTTCCGGCGCGGTCATCATTATCGCTGTCGCGTTCAATGCCCGCGCAGAGCGTAAGAAGGGCCGTATCATCCTTAAATCTGCGGAAGGCTCTGCATCATGAGTGTTAATCCCGCCCCGCGCACCATTCCAGATCGTTTGGATAGCCGCCTCTCTGGATTTATCTTTAGCTGGGAAGCTCTGCTGATCCTCGTTGCAGCCGGTATTTTCATATTTAACTCTTTTGCATCGCCCTACTTTCTCGACGCGTGGAATCTCTCTGACGCGACGTTCTCCTTCACGGAAAAAGTCTTGATCGCTCTCGCCATGGCCATGTTGATTATTGCCGGTGAGATCGACCTCTCCGTCGCGTCGATCGCCGCGCTTTCGTCAACAGCCATGGGATTCCTCGCAGTCAACGGTTTTGGAACACCCGCCATCATCACGGCAGGGCTCGCCACCGGGCTTGCCTGCGGTGCGTTCAATGGCCTTTTGGTTACGCGCTTCGGCCTGCCCTCCATCGTCGTCACCATCGGCACGATGAGCCTGTTTCGCGGACTGTCTCTGTCGATCCTGCACGAAGGCGTCTATAAAGGTTATCCGGCCAGTTTCTCATGGCTCGGACAAGGCTATGTCTACTGGGTGTTCTCATTTGAATTTGTTTTCTTCATCATCATGGCTTTGGTCTTCGGCATTCTCCTGCACATGACCAGCTTCGGACGCACTGTTTACGCCATCGGCAACAACCCGGTCGCCGCCCAGTTTTCCGGCATTCGCGTCGCACGGGTGAAGTTCATCCTCTTCATGCTGACCGGCTTGATGTCGGGCATGGCCTCCGTCTTGCTCACCGCCCGCATCGGCTCCACCCGCCCGTCCATTGCGACCGGTTGGGAATTGGAAGCGATTACCATGGCCGTGCTCGGCGGCGTCAATATTCTGGGCGGGTCCGGCACAATTCCGGGCGTCGTTATCGCCGCCTTTATCATGGGCATGGTCACATTTGGCTTCGGGCTTTTGAATGTCCCCGGCATCGTCATGTCGATCTTTATCAGCTTCCTCCTCCTCATGGTCATCGCCGCGCCGATCCTTTATCGTCGCTTCAGAAAGGCCTGAGCCATGGAAAAATACGCATTCAAAATGTTCCTTAATCCGGGCATGAAAACCGAATATCAAAAACGCCATGACGAGATCTGGCCGGAACTTTTGACGCTGTTGAAGGACGCGGGGGTGTCCGACTATTCAATCCACCTCGATGACGATACGAACATCTTATTCGGCGTCCTTTGGCGCAAAAAGGACCACACAATGGATGCCCTGCCCGAACATCCCGTGATGAAACGTTGGTGGGCACATATGGCGGATCTCATGCGCACCAACGCGGCGAAGGAGCCCATTGCCATCCCGCTTGAAACCGTCTTCCATATGGCATGAATATGCAGGAGCCGCGCCGCGTCGCCGTCATTGATATTGGCAAGACCAATGTCAAAGTAGCGGTGGTGGATACCAAGTCGCTGCAAGAAACCGCCGTCCGTAAAATCCCCAACAAGGTTTTGACCGACGACCCATACCCGCATTTTGACGTCGAGGGCCAGTGGCAGTTCATTCTGGCTTCGCTGAAAGATCTGAACACCGCCCAACCTTTCGATGCAATATCCATCACCGCCCATGGCGCGAGCGCCGCGCTGGTGAAAGAGGACGGCACGCTGGCTTTGCCCGTCCTAGACTATGAGTATACCGGTCCGGATGACCTCACCGTTGAATACGACCACGTGCGCCCAAAATTCTCCGAAACGTATTCCGCGCGCCTACCGATGGGCCTCAACGTCGGCGCACAATTGTTTTGGCAGCAAAGCCGGTTTCCAGACGCCTTTGCCAAAGCCGACCATATTCTTGGCCTCTCGCAGTATTGGGCCATGCGCCTCACAGGCATCGCTGCGAGCGAGGCGACCGCTTTGGGCTGCCATACAGACCTCTGGAACCCGCCAAAGGCCGACTATTCAACAATGGTCAAAACCCTCGGCTGGCAAAATTTCTTCCCGCCCATCCGTTCCGCCTTCGACACGCTCGGTACGCTCAAGCCCGAAATCGCGGAACAAATCGGCGCAAGAACGCCTTTGCCCGTCCACTGCGGTATCCACGATTCCAACGCTTCACTCTTGCCCCATCTCATGTCGCGCCCCTCGCCCTTCTCGGTCGTATCAACCGGCACTTGGGTCATCATTCTCTCTGTCGGCGGAGATCTGGCGAACCTCGACCCAACCCGCGACTCCCTCGCCAACAGCGATGCCTTCGCCCGCCCCGTCGCCTCGGCACGGTTCATGGGCGGACGCGAATATGAGACGCTGGTGCCTCCGGGAATGAGCGGCACGAATGAATCACTGACGACGGTTCTCGATGAGACCATCCTCTTGCTTCCATCAGTCGAGCAGACCTCCGGTCCCTTCCCCGGACGGCAAATGCAATGGCTGCCTTTGGAGCCGCAAGGCGCTCTACGCGCCTCCACTGCCTCGCTTTACTTGGCGATGATGACGGCAACCTCGCTCACTCTGACAGGTGCCAAAGGCGACATCATCGTCGAAGGTCCCTTCGGCAAAAACCAAGCCTTTCTGGAAATGCTCTGCATCGCAACTGAGCGTCCAGTGATTGCCATGACCGGCTCCAGCACCGGCACCAGCATAGGCGCGGCGCTGCTGGCGCTTGGCAAAGATCATCAAATGAGCCTCAGTGATGAGCGACCGATTATACCAGCAATCGAGAGAGTCACGGGCATGAGGAAATGGCGTGATGCGTGGTTGCAGGGCGTCAGCACTCTGAGGTAAAACGTTTTTTCTCAATGACTTAAAAGAATATCTGAATCACTTTGCGAGACAGTTGAACCATCGCCTGAACCCGCTCAATCTTTATATTTCAAGCACACTCTGCCTAATCATATCCCCCACCCGAAGCGCTTGCGCCGCGATGGTCAGTGCCGGATTAACCGCTGCCGAAGTCGGCATAAAGCTCGCATCCACCACGTAGAGGTTATCGTGATCCCAAGCCTTGCAATAGGGATCAAGCGCGGATTTCGCCGGATCATCGCCCATCAGGATGGTCCCGCATTGGTGTGACGGTGTGCGCTTATCAAACAGCCGCGTCATGATGATCGGATAGCCGGCCGCGCGGAACCGTTCCCGCATCGCTTTCTCCAACCCCTCCATTGCCCGCATGTTGGAGCGCTGCCAATCAAGCACAATATTGGCCCCATTCAACCGCACCCTGCTATCAGGATTGGGCAGGTCTTCGGTCGTCAGCACATAGTCAAAGCTACGCCGCGCCATCATGCCGAGAATTGGCCCCGGCACAGTTTTGACATTGGCTTTCAGAATATTACCGTCAATCTTGCCAACCAGTTGCATGTTGCCCAGCGGCTTGCTGCCCTTGCCGTCCGAGAAGTAGAAATCATTGATGCCGAAGGTTTTCTGATAAACGCTGCGGTTCATCTCAAACGGATGCATCGCCAAAAATGCCATCAGATTGTGGTTCATAAAATTGCGCCCGACTTGATCGGACGAATTGGCAAGGCCATTCGGAAATACTGTATTGGCCGAGCGTAGCAGCAGCGCAGATGAGTTCACGGCACCCGCCGAAAGGATAACGATTTTAGGCGTCAGCCGCTGGTGCACTCCCTTGACCACCGCATTCACCGCGATGATTTTCTTCCCGTCCGGCGAGGTTTCCAGCGTCTCGACATAAGCACCGGTTTGCATCGAAACATTGGGTGCGGCCAGAGCTTTTGCGAGTGGACAGCTCTCGGCATCCATCTTGCCCGACCGGGTATCAGGAAATGCGTCCCAAGGCGTTTGCCCGCCCTTGAGCCAGCGCTCTATGTCAACGCCCAAAGGCAGCGAACGGGGATTGAGCCCGGCAGCCGTCAGCTTTTCGCGATGGCGCGCCATGTCCGGCTCATCTGGCACAGGCGCAAACGGATAGGGCTTTGAATGAAACGGCTCGGTCGCATCGCCTTCGGCCGGTCCGCGCACGTTAAACAGCTGCTCTGCTTTACAATACCAAGGCTCAAGCTCCTCATAGGAAAAAGGCCAAGCAGGCGACACACCGTCAAAATGCTCCAGCACATCAAAGTCTTCCTTGCGGTAGCGAAAAAACACCGCTCCGAAGAATTTCGAATTGCCGCCAATATAATAATAATTGCCCGGATTAAACGGTGTGCCCTGCCCGTCCAGCCATTCCTCTTTCGGGCGGTAATGACTGTCCATGAAGATCGATTTGGAACTGCGTGCATGTGGCGTGTCAGGCAACTGCTCGCCGCGCTCCAGAATAAGAACGGAGGAATCCGTGTCGGCTAAAGCGCTCGCAATCGTCGCGCCGCCTATGCCGGAACCGATAATAATGATGTCTGGAGATTTCATAATTCCTACCCTTAATGCCCGCTATTTGACTTGAGTTATTGGTCCAATACAAGGGTGCATAAGAGGGTGCTATTGACTTGAACACGCCATATTTCAAGTATCAATAATCTGCGAACGGGGGTTCCATGCCAACGCTTTACTCGATTAAGCCAGCGTTTCAAAATCTCCTGCGCCCTGTCGCAGCAAAGTTAGTCTCGCTTGGTGTGACGGCCAATAAGGTGACGATCGGTGCGTGCCTTCTCTCCATCGCCACGGGTATTGTCATCGCTGCTTTTTACTCGACCCCAGCAATTTTCTGGCTTCTCCCACTGGCGCTTTTTGTGCGCATGGCGCTCAACGCCATTGACGGCATGATGGCGCGGGAGTTCGGGCAGGCGAGCCGTTTGGGCATGTATTTGAACGAGCTCACCGATGTGATCGCCGATGCAGCACTTATTTTGCCGTTTGCGCTCATCCCCGTTTTCCCCGCTTGGGGCGTCGTGTTGTTTGCGCTCATTGCTGTATTCACCGAATATGCGGGCGTCCTTGGCGGCACGCGACGTTATGATGGTCCCTTCGGTAAGAGCGACCGCGCCTTGGCGCTTGGCATCATCGCCGCGCTGCTGGCGTCCGGTGTCACTTTTGTGAGTTGGGGCGCTTGGCTGTTTCCTGCCCTCGCGCTCCTATCCATAATCACCGTTATCAACCGCGTCCGCGCCGGTTTGAAGGAGACAGTCAAATGACATCCACGCCCCGAACGCTTGAATCAGCTTTGGAAAAAACCTTCGTAACCCATGACGGCAACGAGCTTTTTTACCGGATATGGCCGTCAGAAAATCCAAAGCCGAAAGGCGCGATCATCCTTTTGCATCGCGGCCATGAACATGGCGGGCGCGTGGCACATCTGGTCGAGGAACTTGGGCTTGACGATTATGCCTTCTACGCATGGGACGCCCGCGGCCATGGCAAATCCCCCGGCGAGCGCGGCTATTCGCCGTCCTTCGCCGCCTCAGTGCGCGATCTTGATTGCTTTACAAGGCACATCTGCTTGAGCGACGGATTTGACATGCAAGACGTCGCCCTCATCGCGCAATCCGTCGGCGCAGTTCTGGCCTCAACATGGGTGCATGACTACGCCCCGCCGCTGCGTGCACTGGTTCTCGCCTCGCCCGCTTTCAGTGTGAAACTCTATGTCCCCTTCGCACGCGAGGGCATCTGGCTTTGGCAAAAACTGAAAGGCACCTTTTTCGTTAATTCCTACGTCAAAGCGAAATTCCTGACGCATGATCCTGTGCGCATCGCCTCGTTCGAAAGCGACCCGCTCATCACGCGACCCATTGCATCAAATATCCTGCTCGACCTCTATGACACCGCTGAGCGCATCGTCCCCGACGCCCGCGCCATTGTCGTTCCGACGCAGCTTCTGATCTCCGGCAACGATTGGGTCGTGCGCCATAAGCCGCAGCACGAATTCTATGTGAACCTCGCCAGCCCCTTGAAAGAGCGTCATTTATTACCCGGATTTTTTCACGACACGCTGGGCGAAAAAGACCGTGCGCCTGCATTGGCAAAGGTCAAACG
>JANOYJ010000037.1:0-1778 GCA_031428815.1 Phyllobacterium sp. | reverse complement strand
GGAAAGTTTGTCCACGCTGGGTGAAGGGGTGCGTCCTTCGAGACGGCCCTTCGGGCCTCCACAGGATGAGGGAAGTCCGTAGCTCTCCATTGCTTTCTGCACCATTTAGGAGAGACAATCGTTCCAGGCATGTTCGCATACGAAGCTCCCACTTCCCTCATCCTGAGGAGCCGCCGCTTGGTGGCGTCTCGAAGGACGCACAATCACCAAACCACCTTGCCCGTTTTGGCATTCCTGATAAGAGATGCGCCAAGTTTTCGGCGCAAAGCGGTGCCCAACAGGAATTCTCCCAACAGGAAATAATATGTCAAAGTGGAAAGACGTCAAAAAAGTCGTGCTCGCCTATTCGGGCGGGTTGGATACATCGATCATTCTAAAATGGTTGCAAACTGAGCTTGGCGCGGAGGTGGTGACCTTTACCGCTGATTTGGGCCAGGGCGGCGAGTTGGAACCGGCGCGCAAAAAGGCCGAGATGATGGGCATCAAGGATATCCGTGTGATGGATGTTCGTGAAGAATTTGTATCCGACTACGTCTTCCCGATGTTCCGCGCCAATGCTTTATATGAAGGCCTCTATTTGCTGGGCACCTCCATTGCCCGCCCGTTGATTTCCAAACACCTTGTGGACATTGCCCGAGAGACCGGCGCTGACGCTATCGCCCATGGCGCGACCGGCAAGGGCAATGACCAGGTGCGGTTCGAGCTTTCCGCCTATGCACTCAACCCCGACATCAAGGTGATCGCGCCATGGCGCGACTGGGAATTCAAATCACGTACCGACCTCATGAACTTTGCCGAGCAGCACCAGATTCCGGTGCCGAAAGACAAGAAGGGTGATGCGCCCTTCTCCGTTGATGCCAATCTCTTGCATTCCTCATCCGAAGGAAAGGTTTTGGAAGATCCTTGGCTCGAGCCGCCGGAATTTGTTCACCAGCGCACAGTCTCGCCGATGGATGCACCGGACGCGGTCACAGAAATCGAGATCGAGTTCAAGAACGGTGACCCGGTTGCGATCAATGGCAAAAAGCTTTCCCCCGCTACACTTCTTGCTGCGCTGAATGATCTTGGCCGCGACAATGGCATTGGCCGCTTGGACTTGGTGGAAAACCGTTTTGTCGGCATGAAATCACGCGGCGTCTACGAGACACCCGGCGGCACGATCCTGATGCAGGCGCATCGCGCCATTGAATCAATCACGCTGGATCGCGGTGCGGCGCATCTCAAGGACGATATAATGCCGCGTTATGCCGAGCTGATTTACAACGGCTTCTGGTTCTCGCCGGAACGCGACATGTTGCAGGCGCTGATCGACAAGAGCCAGGAAGATGTCGAAGGGGCCGTGCGCCTGAAACTCTATAAGGGCAATGTGATTGTCACCGGCCGCAAATCGACAAAGTCGCTCTATTCCGATGCCTTGGTGACCTTTGAAGATGATCGCGGTGCTTACGATCAGAAGGACGCGGCGGGCTTCATTCGCCTCAATGCGCTGCGACTGAGGACGCTGGCTGCGCGCAAGCGGAATACTTGATGTGATTTGTCGAACTCAGCGGCTCAACACATGACAATTTCGCGACGTCTGGTTTTATTCTTTCCGGGCTTTGAGCCGCTGGACGCCGTCGCGCATTATCGCCGCTTTGTTCGTGGGGCGGAGATGACGGCGAAAGTTTGGGAGCAGACTATCGAGTTGGGACCCTTGTCCGAAGGCGAAGAACTGCCAACCTTCGAGATCGAAAGCGGGCCGACTAAAACCCGCTTTGTGATCTGCGACCTTTCCCCCG
>JANOYJ010000036.1:0-1896 GCA_031428815.1 Phyllobacterium sp. | reverse complement strand
TGATTGGCGGATATTTCGGGGCTTTGCATCCGGCTCTGGATTCGCTTTCGCATTTGCGCCTTTATCTGTCGGTGGCGGCTGTGTTGTCGGGGCTGATGTTGATTTTCTTTGGCGGGTTTCTGGGTGGCGCCTCAATGGTTGTGTCCGGACTGCTGATATTTGTGACCACGTTGGGCAATTTGGGCCTGTTGCGTTCCGTGGCCAAAGCGGAGCCTTCTGACGGGGTAAATTACAGGCTTTTGCAGATCAATCTACGTTTTGACAATGAAACGCCGAATGAGGTGATCCGCCTCATCGGCTCTCTGAAACCGGATGTGATCGCTGCGGAAGAAGTTTCGGCGATGTGGCGCCCGAAGCTTGAGGGACTGAAGCATCTTTATCCCTACCAATTTTATTGCGAAAGCCCGGATTTTGTCGGAGGCGTGGCGCTCCTATCCAGACGACCGTTTGTCGGGGATGGCTCATTGGGCTGCACAAATCTGGGAGCGTTTGCGCTGCAAGTTGTGGATTTTGGAGGGCGGCAGGTTCAGGTCGGGGTGATGCATCTCGATTGGCCTTGGCCGTTTAATCAACCGTACCTTCTAAACGACATGAAATCTGCCATGAAGAGTGTGGCGCTTAGCACATTTCCTGTGTTGTTGGCAGGGGACATCAATGCCGTGTCGTGGAGCCATGCCGCGCGGCGCATTGCCGATGAGACAGAGACGCGACGCGCGGACTATCGCGGGGCATCCTGGCTGCACCATTCCATGCCGATTGCCTGGGCGGCATGGATCGGTCTTCCAATTGACCATGTGTTTGCCGATGACCTCGACATTCAAAACGTCGCCACGCAACGGCCCGTCGGGTCGGATCATTTGCCGGTGCTGGTAGAGTTTTCAATTGCTGACCGGATGGAAAAAACCGTGGACACCGCTCTCGCACACTGATTCCGGGACGCGCCGCAACGCGTTGATCTCACATCACATATTCGGGTAGACCGGCCCCTCACCGCCTTGCGGCACGACCCAGTTGATATTTTGGTTTGGATCTTTGATGTCGCAGGTTTTGCAATGCACGCAATTTTGGGCGTTGATGACGAATGTCTTCTCGCCATCCTTCTCGACCCATTCGTAAACCCCGGCGGGACAATAACGTGAAGAAGGACCGGCGAAGACACCAAGCTCCGAGGCTTTCTGCAGTGCTAGGTCTTTCACTTTTAGATGCACCGGCTGGTTTTCTTCGTGATTGGTGTTGGAGAGGAAGACCGATGACAGGCGGTCAAATGTCAGCACCCCGTCGGGTTTTGGATAGGTGATGGGTTTGAAATTGGCGGCAGGCTCGAGCGACTGCGCATCAGACTTGCCATGCTTCAATGTGCCGAACAGCGAGAATCCGATCGTATTGGTCCACATATCGACCGCGCCCAGCATGATACCGCCGATGGTGCCGAATTTTGACCAGAGCGGTTTGACATTGCGCACTTTTTTGAGGTCCGCGCCTATGTCTGACCCACGCCAGCTTTGCTCGATTTCGAGCGGATCATCATTGGCATGACCCTCCGCAATACGGGCGGCGATTTTGTCGGCGGCAAGCATGCCGGAGAGAACCGCGTTGTGCGAGCCTTTGATGCGCGGCACGTTAACGAGACCAGCCGAGCAGCCGATCAATGCGCCACCGGGGAATGAGAGTTTCGGCACGGATTGAAAGCCGCCCTCAGTGATGGCACGGGCGCCGTACGAAAGCCGCTTACCGCCTTCGAAGGTTTTGGCAATCGCCGGATGGGTTTTAAAGCGCTGGAATTCCTCGAAAGGCGAAAGGTAAGGATTCTTGTAATTGAGATGGAGGACGAAGCCGACGGCCACTTGATTGTCTTCCAGATGATAAAGAAACGATCCGCCGCCGGTCTTCATATCG
>JANOYJ010000035.1:0-5817 GCA_031428815.1 Phyllobacterium sp. | reverse complement strand
AATGAACTACGCTTTGAGGCTCAGTCAAAGAATATCACCTTCCTCAACAAGCCCGTGAAACCAGCGGCTTTGCGCGCGACATTGTTGGCTTATCATTCCAGTGCTGTTGCCGCAGAATGATTAGATCGCGGTTTCGCTCTTAAGTTTCGACAGTTTGATAACAGCCTGCGTGCGGGAATCGACATCGAGCTTCTGCAATATCGCTGAGACATGCGCTTTGATCGTCGCTTCAGAGACAGACAATTCGTACGCTATTTGCTTGTTCAATAGGCCTTGAGCCAACATGCCGAGAACACGCTTTTGTTGGGGCGTTAGACTCTGAATACGCGGGATAAGTTCTGCAACTTCGGGGTCCGGCTCCTTTATGAGCTCGAGATCTTTCGGCGTTGAGACACCGCCTGCTATCACAGTTTCAATGGCCGCCCGGATTTCATCCATGCTGGCGGACTTCGACACGTAGCCAGAGGCACCTAGGTCTAGCGCGCGACGCACAGTTACACCATCATCGGTCGCCGAGATAATGACAACCGGCACCGAAGGCTGCGCGGCGCGAAGCGTAATAAGGCCGGACAGACCACTTGAGCCGGGCATATTGAGGTCAAGCAAAACTAGATCAGCATCAGGATTGTCCATTACGAGTTTGGTCGCGGCGTCGAAATCTCCGGCCTCCAAGACCACGCTGTCAGGGCTCACCATGGACAGGGCCGAGCGTATCGCGCCGCGAAATAGCGGATGATCGTCGGCAACAATGAATTTCGTGCTGGAAAGCATCGTGCAATCTTCTCCCCGGTAATATTTTGGTTTGCGGGGACTATTGGGCATTCCTGAAATTATTCAAGCCTTTTATCGAGGCTGCGCCTGCAACATCTGACGAAGGGTCGGCAAGCGGTAGACAAGCCAGACGATTGTCCAGACGTTTCCAAGAACCGGCAGGGGGAGTATCCAGAGCAACGCGTTCAACGGTTTCTCTACGAGACCGATGATCGCGGCAGATATGATGAGCCCTAAAAAGAGGTCGGCGAGGCTGACGATACCCCAAGGGTTTGATGTCAACCAAGCGCCTTCGATGCGAAAGTTACCAACCCAGATCGCCCAGACGATAAGCGCGGTCAAAACGAGGCCCAACAGTCCCAAACCTATCCTCAAAAGCTGCATGCTGACATCCCCTTTATGAAATCAACATAGCGCAGGATCAGATCGTGAAAAGGTCAGGTCTTTTGCGGGATGGCTTCCTCGCCCTCTAATTCCTTCACCACGCCCATAAAGCGACGCATGAAACGCTCCATCATGGAGAGGGTTTTGTCGAATTCTTCATCCGACGGCAGGGCATCTGTCAGTTTGATGCCCCCACCTTCGAGCGCCGTGACTTTTTGTTCCAGAATATCAAGCCGTTTGGCGAGACCTGTCGTGGTCGCCTCATAGGCGGCGCGCTCATCGGCGGCGAGACGGCACACCAATTGCCCGCCAGCTTCTTTGCAAATCGACATTTCTCCGCTTTGCTTGTCCATGCGGACATAGCCATCAGCGGTCTTTTCAAGCGAATAACGGTTGATATCTTCTGCCAGTACCGGAAAGGTGAGGAAGGACGCGATAAACGCCGGGGCGAGGATACGCTTCATGTCGGTTTCCTTTCGAAAATTGATGAGACTATATGACAGCTTAATCCGACAGAAATGCGACGAATAGAGATTTCCTGTGCTGCATTGCGTCTGTGCTTTTTTTAACGATGAAAATCCGCTAGTGACGGCACATGACACAGGCGCTTATTTTCAAGATTTTCACCAGACAACAATGGCTTCAGACCGAAGCGGATGGCACGTTTGTCGGGGCGCCGATTGATCTGGCAGATGGTTACGTGCATCTTTCGACAGCGGAACAGGTGGCAGAAACTGCGGCAAAGTTCTTCACCGGTATGGACGATCTTGTTCTGGCGGCGGTTGATCCGACCTCTTACGGCGAGAAACTTGTCTATGAAGTCTCACGCGGCGGCGCGCTGTTTCCGCATCTTTATGACAGGCTCACTTTGGCGTCCGTGCGATGGGTCCAGCCCTTGCCGCTCGGTGCGGACGGGCGTCACACCTTTCCGAACCTACGCCAATGAGCGGTTTATTTTCAAATCTCATTCGTCCAGCTTTGTTTTCGCTGGATGCGGAGACCGCGCATGGTCTTTCGATAGCGGCTTTGAAGAGCGGGGTTGTTCGCCTGCCCTTACTTAAGACCGATCCGCGCTTGCGCGTTGAGCTGGCTGGCTTGTCCTTCCCCTCTCCGATAGGTATGGCCGCGGGCTATGACAAGAATGCGGAAGTCCCGGACGCGCTATTGCGGCTTGGATTCGGGTTTACGGAAGTGGGCACGATTACGCCGTTGGCACAGTTTGGTAATCCCAAGCCTCGTATTTTCCGGTTGATCGAAGATCGTGCCGTTATTAATCGCTTCGGCTTCAATTCTGAAGGTCATGACGCGGCTTTGCAGCGTTTGCATTCTCGCGCTGGGCGTTCCGGCATTGTCGGAGTTAATATCGGAGCCAATAAAGAGTCGAAAAACCGGGTCGAGGATTACGTTCTCGGCATTCGCAAATTCTACTCGCTGGCGAGCTATTTCTGCGTGAATAT
Source organism: Phyllobacterium sp. (assembly GCA_031428815.1). Lineage (GTDB taxonomy): Bacteria > Pseudomonadota > Alphaproteobacteria > Rhizobiales > Rhizobiaceae > JANOYJ01. The sequence continues at coordinate 3,205 of JANOYJ010000035.1, read as the reverse complement.
TTCTTCGCCTAATACGCAAGGGCTGCGCGATTTGCAGGCGCGAAAGAGTTTGGCTGAGCTTTTGATTGCGATCAAATTGGAACGGAGCAATGGCAAAGCGAGGCACAAACGCGACGTGCCGGTCTTTCTCAAAATCGCACCGGATCTGAGCGAGGAAAGTCTCGATGACATTGCCGAAGGGGTAATTGCCAATGGCATTGACGGAATTGTTGTGTCGAACACGACGCTTTCGCGCATCGGCTTGAAATCGAATGCCAAGGATGAAACGGGCGGCCTATCCGGGGCGCCCGTGTTCGAGCGCTCGACCATCGTACTCGCTAAAATGCGCAAGCGGGTTGGTGCGGATATGCCATTAATAGGCGTTGGCGGTGTGGACAGCACCAAAACGGCGCTCGCCAAAATCGAGGCGGGAGCCGATTTGGTTCAGCTTTATACCGGCATGATCTATCAGGGCCCGGGCATTGCGGCGACGATCAATCGGGGCCTGTCGGATGCTCTATTGCATTCAGGCGCGGCGAGCATTCGCGAATTGCGTGATACCCGCCTTGCTGAATGGGCTTCAAAGCCCATCCATGCTCAACGGCGATAAGACAATATGCGGATGATGATGAACGCCGGGATGACCACGCACGCGCCGAGCAGCAGATAATCGGCAAACTTACCGAGCGCCGAAAAGCCCATGTTCCACAAGCGCAAGACAAACTCGCGGGCGCCACGAAAAATATCCCAAGGCGAAAGGCCAAACGCGCTCATGGCAACGCCGACGATCAGCGATACAATAATGAGTTTGACGAGAAGGCGACCGGGCGTGTCACCCAGAAAACCCGAAACATTGGTTGCCATCGTATTTTTCCAAATATGGAGCGGGTAGCGGGAATCGAACCCGCGCGATCAGCTTGGGAAGCTGACAAGCTACCATTACATCATACCCGCAATGCGGCTTAAATCGGATGATGCGGGGGAGATGTCAAGGGCGGAGCGACGGCATCGAGATTTGACAAATTATCACAGGTGACTACACTGCAATCATCTGTAACAATGATGAAACTCAAATAGCTTCGACATCTGAAACAATCTCTGTCCGCCTGCCTGTTGAGGTGCGCGTTGAAGTTGAGCGCCTTGCTAACGCCACCAAGCGCAGCCGTTCCTTTATCGTTCAAGAGGCGGTGACAAATTATGTTCGCGATCATGCCGAGTATCTGAACGAACTGGATCACGCCGTTGCTAGCGCCCGCTCAGGTGTCGGGCACTCCAGTGAAGAGGTTTTCGGCTGGATGAATTCATGGGGCAGGGAAGACGAAAAGCCAAAGCCCAAAGCCGATATTGACGTTTTTCATCAATCCTGATGCGGATCGTCTTTACGGACGAGGCAGTGAACGATCTTGACGATCTTCGGGTCTATCTAAAAGACCGAAAGACTTGATGGCTATGGCCATGTCAGTGAAAGCCTTCAACAACGCATAATTTTGGCGTCACAGAATCCAAAAATCGGTCGCCCGGCGCCTCTTGCGGGCGTTCGCGAGCTCGTTGATACCAAGTACGGATCTTTAATTCCCTATTTCGTAGAACGAGAAATATTTTTTGTGTTGCTGGTGTATCATGGAACGCGCAAGCCCCTTGATTACTCCGCTCTCGCGTTACCTTAGCAAACTATCTAAAATGCTTCGACAATTTCAACCCTTGGGCCTGATAGTTCGAATTCAAATCAGCCCCATAGAGCGCCTTCGGCTTGGACAACATGTGCTCATAGACCAAGCGCCCGACGATTTGGCCGTGCTCAAGAATGAACGGCACTTCATGGCTGCGTACTTCGAGCACGGCGCGGCTTCCGAGCCCACCTGCCCCTGCATTGCCAAAACCTGGATCAAAGAAGCCGGCATAATGCACTCGGAATTCGCCGACCAAGGGATCGAAAGGCGTCATCTCCGCGGCGTAGAGAGGGGGGACGTGAACGGCTTCGCGGGAGACGAGGATGTAGAACTCGTCCGGGTCGAGCACCAACTCGCGCCCGCCCCGATCATAGATCGGTTCCCAAAAATCAAGCACATCGTGGGCGGCACGTTTATCGACATCGACGACGCCGGTATGGTGCTTGCCGCGATAGCCGATCAGGCGGTTGGACCCACCCGTCAGATCAATCGAGAGCGCAACACCGCCGCCGGAAATGTTGGGCTTTTCATCATTGACGAGCACATCTGACACATGGAGCGCGGCAAGCGCGGCCTCGTCGATTTGCGCCCTGCCCTTTCGGAAGCGTATTTGGCTAAGACGCGAGCCTTGGCGCACCACTATCGGGAAAGTGCGTGGTGAAATTTCGATATAGAGCGGGCCAATATAGCCGGCCGGAATTTTATCAAACTCTTGCGCACGGTCGGAAATGATACGGGTGAAAATATCGAGGCGACCGGTGGAGCTTTTAGGATTGGCTGATGCGGCTAAGTCCGGTGAAAGCGCAAGGCTCTCCAAGAGCGGCACGACATAGACGCAACCGGTTTCGAGCACCGCGCCTTCCGTCAGATCAAACTCGTGCAGTTTCAACTGGTCGAGCTTGTCCATGACTGTCTTATTGGGGCCGGGCATGAAGGAGGCGCGGACACGATAGGCTTTGGCGCCGAGGCGTAGATCAAGGCTCGCAGGCTGAATTTGGTCGGCATCGAGCGGAAGAGTGGTGATAAGCGCACGCTTTGCGAAAAGCTCGTGGATGTGATGATCGGCCAGAATGCCCGAAACGCGGCCTGCCATTATATGTTCCCCGTGGACGTCCCGTCTTACCTTTCATGTGAATTGACGCAAGCCTTTGAACGCGGTAATGCACGGCTAATCTTCGAATAAGTGGTGATTTGGCCGGTCGGCTTGCAGCCACTCTAAACAAGTTGCTAAAGGGCCGCTCGATGGACGCATCTCGATTGCGTCGATGGAACCGGCTTTTTGCAGCTTGCATGGCCGGTTTTTTATTGGGAATTTGACGAAATGACACACGAGAAAAAATGGCGTCCAGCAACTCAGCTCATTCATTCCGGAACGTTGCGTTCGGGGTTTGGCGAAACGTCCGAGGCACTTTTCCTGACGCAAGGTTATGTTTACAAAAGCGCGGAAGCGGCCGAGGCGCGGTTTAAGGGCGACGAGCCGGGTTTCATCTATTCGCGCTATGCCAACCCGACAACGGACATGTTCGAAAAGCGTATGTGTGCGCTGGAAGGCGCGG
>JANOYJ010000034.1:0-2494 GCA_031428815.1 Phyllobacterium sp. | reverse complement strand
GGGCGCGCAAATCGTCGTGTGAGGTCAGGCCCTTGTTGGTGATGGCTCATTTTATTTTTCCTTTCAAATTGCGTTTGCAGCCGCAGATTTCCGAATCATCCGGCATGGCTGAAACGGCCGCCATAGGGTCCAGGGGGGACCCTCCTTGATAGGACTGGCCGAAAATTAAAGTTTCGCGCATCTCAGAAATGTCTGTGCTCTTCTTCAACATATCGAAGAACCAAGCGCCATCTGAGGTTTCGCCATACAGCACCGCGCCAACAATCCTGTTGTCTTTGAGGACGAGACGCTTGTAGACACCGGAAGAGGCATCGCGCAGCACGATTTCCTCACGGTCCTCCCCTTCGGCAAAGTCACCGGCGGAGAACAGGTTGATGCCGGTGACTTTGAGTTTGGTCGCTGTCACGGAGCCAGCATAGGCAGCGGCTTCACCAACCAGAGTTTTTGCGAGAATCCCCGCCATTTCATAAAGCGGCGCGACGAGGCCATAGACCATGCCACGATGTTCGCCGCATTCGCCGAGCGCAAAAATGTCCGGGTCGGATGTGCGCATCTGGTCGTCGATAACGATGCCGCGGTTGGTTTGCAGACCGGATTCTTTGCCAAGTGCTGCGTTGGGGCGGATGCCGACGGCCATGACGACGATGTCGGCGGGAACGATGGTGCCGTCCGCCAGTTCAACGCCTTCAACGCGGGTCTTACCAAGTATCGCCTTGGTGTTAGCGCCGTTGAGCACCGTGATGCCGCGCTCTTCCACCGCCTTCTTGAGGAGATGCCCGGCGGCGGGATCGAGCTGACGCTCCATCAAAGTCGGCATGATGTGAATGACCGTGACCTTCATGCCCTGTTCGGCAAGCCCCGCTGCGGCTTCCAGGCCCAACAGCCCGCCGCCGATGACCACCGCGTTGCCGCGCGACTTGGCGGCGATCATCATGGCGTTGACATCATCGAGGTCGCGGTAGGTCAAGACACCGGCCATGTCATGGCCCGGCACCGGAATGATGAAGGGCACGGAGCCGGTGGCGATGACCAGCTTGTCGTATTCGGCGACTATACCCGTATCGGAGGTCACAGTCTTGGCCTGCCGGTCGATCGATTTGATCTTGCAGCCCTTGTACAGCGTGATGCCGTGCTGGATGTACCAGCCATCGCCATGGATGACGATTTCTTCAAATGTCTTCTCGCCCGAGAGAACCGGCGAGAGCATAATGCGGTCATAGTTGACGCGAGGTTCGGCGTTGAAAATCGTGACGTCATAGGCGTCTGGCGATGCTTCCAGCAGATTTTCCAGCATTCGCCCCGGCGCCATGCCGTTTCCAATAATGACCAGTTTTTGTTTCATCCGATATGAATCTCCATGGAGAGCACAGATTTGTGCGCTGCAACAAAGTTAGTTATGTAAAATCAAAGCAAGCCCCATGCCACTATGCGCGTGACGCGTTCGTAATCTTTCAATCCTCTGTTTTTGTTTTGTTTTTAGGAAAACTTCTGATGATTCAAGCAGAAGCCGTTTTTTCTTGCAGCGCACAAAGGCTGTGCATTCGCAAATTGACTCTGATTAATAGTTAATCACTACAATAATTGCTTAATTTTTAGCCAAATGATATTTCTAGTTTGCCTTCAATGCTTTAGGTCGCAATCATGGACACAATTCCAAACTGGCACGGCACTTGCGATACGAGTGGCAACTTCCCTTGAAAGGATTGCCCAATGCAACCGGTTACACGACCAAAATTTCCCTTCTTTAGCCTCGAACCTCGTATGCGCGTTTTGCATTTTTCGTGGCTCGCCTTCTTCATCACCTTCGTCGTTTGGTTCAATCACGCGCCGTTGATGGCCTCGATCCGCGATACATTCGGACTCACCAAACAGGAAGTCGCTGCGCTTTTGACGCTGAATGTGGCCCTGACCATTCCGGCGCGTATCGCGGTTGGCATATTCGTTGATAAGGTCGGGCCGCGCCTGATGTTCTCGCTGTTGCTTCTCATTTCCGGCGTGATTTGCCTGTTTTTTGCCTTTGCCCAGAGTTTCGCCGCGCTTGCGGCATCGCGGTTTTTGCTTGGCTTTGTCGGCGCGGGCTTTGTTGTTGGCATCCGCATCATCGGCGAATGGTTTCCGGCGCGCGAGACAGGTCTGGCGCAGGGACTTTATGCCGGACTTGGCAATTTTGGTTCGGCAGCGGCGGCTGTAGCTTTGCCGACAATTGCAGCGATGATCGGCGGCGAAGACGGATGGCGCTGGGCGGCAGCTACGACGGGCGTGATGGCGATTGTCTATTCGGGCGTTTACTACGCTTTCGTCACGGACACTCCGAAGGGCTCAACTTACTTTAGCCCGAAAAAACTTGGCGCGATGGAAGTGACCTCGAAGGGAGACTTTGTTCTTTACTGCATTATGCAGTCACCAATTGCGATGACATTGGCCTTCCTGACCTATAAGCTCGGGCCGAGTGGATTGAAGCTATTGCCGGATACCGCAGTAGGATTTCTCTATG
>JANOYJ010000033.1:0-4775 GCA_031428815.1 Phyllobacterium sp. | reverse complement strand
GCATTTGTCACAATCTGCGATTTCGCGGCAAGTGTCTTCTTTGGAGCAAGATGTCGGTGTTGCGCTGTTTAACCGTCATGCGCGCGGCCTCATTCTAACGGAGCAGGGCGACATCTTGTTTCGCACGGCGCATGAAGTCTTAATGAAGCTGGAGAGCGCCAAAGCGAAACTTGCCGAAAGCAAGGAGACGCCGACCGGCAAACTTCGCGTCACCACGACCGTTGGTCTCGGCACGGGTTGGCTGTCGGCGCGGGTGCAGGAATTTGTCGAGCTTTACCCTGACCTGCAGGTGCAGCTCATCTTGGACAATGAAGAGCTTGATCTCAATATGCGGCAAGCCGATTGTGCCCTGCGTTTGCGCCAGCCGCAACAGCCGGATCTCATCCAGCGCCGTCTGTTCACCGTGCATTTTCATGCCTATGCAGCGCCGTCCTACATTGCCCGTTTTGGCAGACCGGAAGCGGTTTCCGATCTCGACAGCCATCGCATCGTGAACTTCGGTGAGCCTGCGCCGGCATATCTCACCGACATCAATGCGCTTGAGAAAATCGGTCGCCCTGACGGCGATCCGCGTCCGGCGATTTTCCAGATCAATAATCTGGTCTCGGTCATGGGTGCGGTCAAGCGCGGTATCGGCATCGGGCTTTTACCGGACTACTTGATCGACAAGGATTCCAATCTCGTCCAGGTTTTGCCGGAGATGGAGCAGCCGTCGTTTGATACCTATTTCTGTTATCCTGAAGCACTGAAGGCCACAGCAAAGTTGAATGTTTTCCGTGACTTCCTTTTTTCCAAAGCGCGTAGTTGGTCTTTCTGACATATGCATTTATTGCATTGCTGCATTGCAAAACGATGCGTTGAACATTAATTATCAAATGATTAATTAATCATCAGCTCCGAAGCGCTTCTCCTCCCAGTATTGCGCTTCGTGAGTGTTCCCCTCTGGAGGTTTTGCCGGAAACGGCATCCCCCACGACTTAAAGCCCGGTTTTTGCCGGGCTTTTTTTTGTCATGCGGCGGCTTTGCTGCTTGACCCATGCGCCTTGACGACGTCATCCGCCAAACGTCCCGATAGCTCCGCCATATGGTCAAATTCGCTCGCGTAACTCGCCACACCCGAGGTCGCAGAGCGTAGTTCGACGATGAGGCCTTTGAGTTCGGCCTGCGGCATAAGTGTTTCGATGACATTCCAGTTGTCCCAGCCCTCGCGCGGATTGAAGCCGAGGATTTGGCCGCGCCGTTGCGTGAGGATTGTTGTCACGCTCGCCATGGCACTTTCGGGGGTGGTGACCGTAACCTTCATGATCGGTTCCAACAACACTGACCCACAGTTCGCCACGCCGTCTTTCATCGCCACCTTCGCTGCCAATTGAAACGCCATATCGGAGGAATCGACATTGTGATAAGATCCCTCGGAAAGGTTGACCGCTAAATCGACGAGCGGGAAGCCCAAGGGGCCGGTCTTCAGAAAGTCGCGCACACCTTCCTCGACGGACGGAATATATTGCTTTGGTACGACGCCGCCGGTCACGGTATCGGTAAACTTGAAGCCTTCGCCGCGCAACAGCGGTTTGATCTCGATCACCACATCGCCGAACTGGCCATGGCCGCCGGACTGCTTCTTGTGGCGGCCGCGCACTTGGGTTGAGCCCTTGATCGTCTCGCGCCAAGCGACCAGTGGTTCATGCGTGTCAATCGCGATGCCATAGCGCCCGGATAGGCGTTCCAACGCCACGCGCAGATGCATTTCGCCCTGGCCGCCGACGATGGTTTCGGCGCTGACCTGATTATGCTCGACAAAGAGCGAGGGGTCTTCATCGGCGATGCGATGCAGCGCGGACGAAAGCTTCACCTCGTCCTTTCGCTCCTTGGCCCGGACCGCAATCGACATGACGGGCTCCAAGACGGTTGCCTTGCCGAGCGGCTTGGCGGGGTCTTTCGCAGCGCCCAAGGTCGCGCCTGTCGCAATCGCGTCGAGTTTGCCGAGCGCAAGCGTGTCTCCCGCATTGGCGCTTGCCTGCTTCTTCACATCCTTTCCGATAAGCGAGAACAGGCCGGAGACTTTACCTGAACCGTCTGCTGACCCGAGTTCCACGCCGTCGGCCACGCTTCCCGACAACACCCGCGCGACGGAGAGCTTACCGGCATGTGAGGTGTGGATGGTCTTCATCACTTGCAGGATCGGGCCGTTGGCTTTGACGCCGAGCCGCTTGGCTGTGACGGTCACGTCCGGCCCGTCATGGCGGATGGCTTTGAGCAACCGCGTAATGCCGTTGCCGTTTTCCGCCGCACCGATGAACACCGGCACGATGGCGCCGTCGCGCAAATCTGCCGACAAGTCGTCGAAGACTTCATCCATCGGCGGGGCGACGTCTTCGAGCAGTTGCTCCATCAGCGCATCGTCATGGTCGGAGAGCCGTTCCAGCATGGAATAACGCGCCTCCAGTTCACGCGCGCGGTCGGCATCGGGAATGGGCACGACCTGGCTTTCGGCATGTTCGCGAAACACATAGGCGCGCTCATTGGCGAGATCGATTGTGCCAATGGCAATGCCGTCTTTCCAGATCGGAATTTGCCGCAACAGGAGGGGCGTTTTCGAGGCTGGCTGCAACAGCGCCAAGAGATCGCGCACCGAGCCGGTGGCTTTATCGATCTTGTTGAGAAACAGCATATGCGGCAGGCCGAGATCATCCAGACGGCGCAGCACCAATTGCAAGGCGGGGATTTTTTTCTCGTCCGGCTCGGCCACGACAATCGCCATATCGGCGGCGGCGAGCACGGGTTCAGCCTCAAAGGCAAATTCGACGGAGCCGGGGCAGTCAATGAAGGTCAGGCTCTCGCCCATGAAAGTGGTGTTGGCGATTGTCGCCTCCACGCTCATTTGATGCGCCTTTGCTTCGGGGGAATTATCGCCGACCGTGTTGCCGGACCCGGCCTTGGCGGCTTTGGCAATGGCTTTGGTGCGCTCTAAGATGGCCTCGAACAGCGAGGTCTTGCCTGATGCGAAGGGCCCGACAATGGCGATGCATTTCGGACCCGTTGATCTTCCTCCGGCGCGTTTTCCCATGATGTTTTCCTCCTATTATCTTGTTGACACAGGAGCGGCAGCCGGTCTTCCCGACCGTCGCAGAAGCGCTCATTTGTCGGCGCTCAAAGGCATCGTTTCATTATGCGGGGAGGGATGCAAGGGGGCTAGATTGCGGTTTCCAAATCTGTCCGGCTGAAATCATCACCCTTGAATAAGATTGGCAGCCGCAAGGTTTTGGCGAGTGCATAGGAAAAGCAATCGCCCATGTTAAGTGATGCCGGATGGCGGCCTTTGCCGTAGCGGTCGAAGGCTGTGACGGCAGCCTCACCCATCTCCAGCGTGATAGGGGAGACGGTAATATTCGCTTCGCTCATCAGGTCGGCCAAGAAAACCCGCGCGTCGCTGACTGTGCAGGCGCGGACCCGGACAAGCGCCGCGACAGTCTCAAACGCGGAAGTGGGGGAGGTGACATGATCTGTTCCAGCCTCAAGTACAGTGATAAACATCGCCGCCTCCGGTTCGTCCAGGAGGATTGCCACCAGCGCCGACGCATCAATGACCATCAAAAATCACCGGCACCATCAAAGATCACCGGAAAGCTCGTCGAAAAATGCCTTGTCGGCCTTAAGCCCCGTCCCGCCAAAAGTCTTGAGACGATCCTGAATCCGCGCAATCCGCTGGCGCCGCGAAATCGCGTCGACGCCAACACGCTTCAGCTCATTCTCAGCCGAAATGCGGATGGCATCGGTCAGAGAGACGCCGAGCCTGGCAGCAAGTGTTCGTACGGCAAGGTCAGTGGCGGGTTCGCGCAGGTGAATAGCCATGAATGGTCCTTTGTAGATGTGTAGATAATATATATCGCCGTGTAGATAAATTCAAGCGTGGCGGCGCAGAATCTCACCCGCGCCGGGCGGCCTCAATCGCGGCGACGTCGATTTTCGTGATGTCCATCATCGCGGCAAAGGCGCGCTTGGCTTCTTCGCCGCCGGCCGCCATCGCGTCGGTCAGCACTTGCGGGGTGATCTGCCAGTTGAGGCCCCATTTGTCTTTGCACCAGCCGCAAGCGCTTTCCCGTCCGCCATTGCCGACAATGGCGTTCCAATAGCGGTCGGTCTCTTCCTGATCCTTGGTGGAAATCTGGAATGAAAACGCTTCCGTCTGCGCGAACATCGGCCCGCCGTTCAGCCCGAGACAGGCAATTCCGCAGACGGTGAACTCCACCGTCAACACATCACCGGCCTTGCCCATCGGATAATCCAGCGGCGCTTTCTGCACCGCCGTCACTTCTGAGTCAGGAAAGGTCGCGGCATAAAAGCGCGCCGCGGCTTCGGCGTCTTTGTCGTACCAGAGGCAGATGGTGTTTTTGGCCATGGGTGGGGGTCCTTTCGGGGTTTTTCTGGATTATGGCGCGGAATACCGCACTCTGCGAGTCCCCCTCACCAGTAAAAACTAAGGCTTAGCGCCGCTACGCTCTACTAAACCTAAGTTTTTACGTCCTCCCCCACCAAGGGGGAGGCAGGCGGCTGCATTTTATGAAATTGGAGCTTTCAGCAAACGCCCGCCATCGCCTCTCCCCTTTTGGGTGGGAGAGGACGCAAAAACTTAGGCTTAACCCTTGTTAAGTCTTAGTTTTTGCTGGTGAGGGGGACCGCTGGTGCAAGCAAACTCAGGGGGCGGCAGAGAGCCGCTCCGTCAGGCGCGGGCGAAAAGGATTGAATTAATTCGGTAACTGTCACCGTAATTCCTG
>JANOYJ010000032.1:0-10571 GCA_031428815.1 Phyllobacterium sp. | reverse complement strand
CAAATCATTATACACAAAAAGCGAAACGACGCATGCAATTGCAATAACGTCAAGTACAAACGTTACAATCGCAGATGTTGGAACATGTACATTTTGTAGTTGCATGTTAAAACCATAGTTGCATTATTAAAGCAATTATTTTACGGTCAGTTGGGTTCATCTGACTCGATATTCCGAAACTTTCTGTGTTTTATAATTCGAACACAGGGGTATAACCGGACCGTATCGATAGTTTCTGACGCCCACATGTCAGCGAAAAAGAAAATTAAGCTTTCTCAGTTTGAACTAAAACACGAAATACTCATTTCGTCGATACAAAAAAATATAACTTGAAAAAAATAATTGACCACAGCAGTGTATGCTACTCTAACATGTCAAGAGTCTGGTGCATTTTTGATTGTGCTTAAGGAATATACTGCCGATTGAAATGTTACATCTAAAACTTTTATTAGAGATCATTTGTATTCACACACCGGGTTTAAGGTGAAGATACAAGGTGAGAACTTGAACAGGGCAAACGCAAACAACACCATTAGAAACGAACCGGAATTTGCAAGCTATCAGAATTCCGAGAAAGTGTTGCCGCCGCTACCGCTTAGCGTCACCCATCGCCACCTGCTGTCATGCGTAAAGACTTGGATTGAAAGTAACCACCAAAATCCAGAGCTGATTAGAATCCTTGATGTCGGTTGTGGTGACGGGTTACTCGTAAAATATTTGACGGACACACTTTTACAATCTCACGGTCATCTATCCATTGAAATTTACGGGATGGATGTGCATGATCATGGCGTTCAGCCCCCCGGCTATTGGGCTCAGACACTGAAATTTCTCTCAAAAAATTACCCTACCATAGACTGGAGCAACCGTTTTTTTCTCGTTTCTGTTTTCGATGATTGGCCATTTGCGGACGACTTTTTTGACGTCGTGATCTCTAATCAAGTGCTCGAACATGTCGGAAACCACAATCACTTCTTCTCCCAGCACAAGCGCGTGTTGAGAGATCAAGGTGTAGGGTATCACTTGTTTCCGCTGTGGCATTGCATCATCGAGCCGCATCTTCGATTGCCGCTGGTTCATTGGATTTCAAATGGTGAACTGTGCACGCGTGCCATCACCTGGGCGACCAAAATTGGATTTGGGAAGTATAAAGGCACGCCATCCGATCTGCCAAAGTATGCGATGCTGCACGCCATTTATCTGAAGGAGCAGGTGAACTATAAGACACAACGCCAGATCGCCAAATCCGCGCGCGGGGTTGGGCTTTACCCGTCATTTTCGAAATCGCAACATTATTACACACAAAAGCTCCGCGCGATTTTTGGGAAACCTTTTGCCGAAAGCTACCCGCCGAATTACACAATTTTAGGGCATGTGCTTGCTGTCTTGCTGCGCTATGTTTCCAGTTCAACGCTTGAGCTGCGCGCCGCTGACGCCCAGCGCTCCGATAATGGGTTAAAAACCTCAAAACGGGGGGCGAAATAATGCAACCCGTGTCGGGAGCGATGACCGTGGATGTTGAGGAATACTATCACGCCTCGGCACTGGCATCCGCCTTTCCGCGCGGTGACTGGGGCTCGTTGGAATCTCGCGTCGAGCGGACAACGCGGGACATTCTTGATATTTTCGCTAGCAATAATATCAAAGCAACGTTCTTCACGCTTGGTTCCGTCGCGCGCTTTCAGCCAAAGCTGTTGCGGGAGATCGCTGCGGCAGGACATGAGTTAGCCAGCCACGGTAACGAACATTTTCGTGTCAGCGATCAATCACCAGCCGAATTTCGCGCCGATATTGCCGCCGCGAAATCTGCAATCGAGGATGTCAGTGGAGCGCCTGTCACGGGTTATCGCGCGGCAAGTTTTTCAATAAGCCGCCAGACTTGGTGGGCGTATGAACTACTCGTAGAATGCGGTTATCGCTACAGTTCCAGCGTCTACCCCATCAAACACGATCACTATGGGTTGGTCGGCGGCCCAACAGAGCCATTCTCCCCGTTACGAGGCAGGTTTGTTGAAATCCCTATTTCGACGGCAAAGATTGGAAGGCGGTTGCTACCTGCTGGGGGCGGTGGATATTTCCGGTTGATGCCCTGGTTTTGCTTTGCCTACCTGCATGGACGCGCGTCAGCATTACCGCCTCACCGGAGTAATTTCTATTTCCATCCATGGGAGATTGATCCCGGCCAGCCGCGCGCCAACACCAGCGCTCGCTCCCGGTTCCGGCACTATGTTAATCTTAGCCGAATGAAATCAAAAATTGAGAGGCTCGCGGGTGCACACCAATGGGCTACTATGCGCCAAGTTTACGCCGACTGTCTCGAAACTGACGCACGGCTGCCGTATTGGTCACCTGTGCAAAGCCATGAAAAAGATTGAGGCGTAGGTTTGATGGCCAATGCAGTCTTGCTCTCAAAAGTTCGATTATGGATTAAATTAGGGCTGAAAACTGCGCTGGCCGTACCAGGACTGCTCCTCAAATCGCGCCAACCTTATGTGCGCGTGTTGTTTTATCATAGGATTAATCCCTACACTTTTCATGATCTTGGTGCGGTCTCACGCGAACTGACCGTGCAACCCGATATGTTTGAAGCGCAGATGCGGTACCTTGCGCGCAACAATTATCGCACACTCAAACTCGAAGAATTCTACCGCATGATGGCTGGTACACAGGCTATAGACGCCAAGGCCGTGCTGATAACTTTCGACGATGGCTATGAAGACAACTTGCTCTGGGCAGCACCGCTTTTGGCCCAGTTCGGATTTTCTGCGGTCGTCTTCATCGTCTCTGACTTTATTGGCAAATCAACAGCCGACGTATGGCCAAACAGCGATCCGACGGCATTGGGTATGTTTTTCAATGAGGCGCAGATTTCAGATTGGAAACGGGCCGGTTTTGAAATCGGATCACATACTAAAACGCATCCGCTCCTGACGACCTTACCGGGAGAGCAGCAGTTGGATGAATTGTCGGCCTCAAAGAACGCACTTGAGGTCCGGTTCGGTGACCCGATACAGAGCATCGCCTATCCGGGCGGCGACTTCGATCAGGTGACCGCAGGCTGCGTATTCGAGGCTGGTTATTCGCTGGCCTTCACCACAATTCCCGGTGTCAACCGGCCTTCACACTCTATGATGTCCATATGCCGAACGGAGGTATCCGCCAGCGACAGCATGCTGGTCTTTCGCGCTAAGATAGCCGGCGTACTTGATTGGCTCGCATTCAAGGAAAGCCATACCTTTCGCCAGTTTATGGCGCGGCTAAACCGGCTGTTGATCCCGCTTGCTCAGTCCAAGCAGGCGAATAATGACTGATGTGAGCAAAGCCCCTTTGCGCCTTGCGCAAGTCGTCACCCGTATGGATATCGGCGGCGTGCCGGATCACATCATGACATTGATAAAAGAGTTGCACGACGACTTCGAGATTACGGTCATTTGCGGGCAGATTGACGCCGCGCACCGAAAGGCGCTTGAAGCGCTCAGTGTCGCGATCGTCATCGTTCCATTCCGCCGACTGCTGAGCCCGCTTGCGGATATTAAGACATTTTTGGAGCTGCGCTCGCTAATCAAAGCACATAAGTTTGATATAGTGCACACCCACATGTCGAAGGCTGTGTTGATAGGCTCGATTGTCGCGCTGTGGATGCGCGTGCCTCTGGTGATAAATACCGCCCATAATCTTGGCTTTATCGCGTTGCCAAATATCGCGCTTCGGTGGTTGTTTTGGGTTTATGATTTTCTGCTATTCAGGACCAGCGTGGATACGGTCATCACTGTGTCAAACAAGGTGCGCGACCGGATCGTGGTGACGAACATGCTGCCTGCGAAAAGGGTGGTGGCGATCCACAATGGCATGTCCACTCACAAGTTCGGCATCGCGCAAATTGAGATTGATGCGCGGCGCTTGGAGTTTAGTTCCTGCCCGGATGACATTGTGATTGTCTGTGTGGCACGGTTAGTTTGGTTTAAAGGATTGAGCACACTTGTTGATGCCATGCCGTCAGTGCTGGCACGTGCGCCCAATGCCCGGTTTGTCGTTGTAGGCGATGGGCCTCTCAAAGCGGAGCTAATTGCTCAGGCCGGTAATTTGGGTGTTGGCAAACAGTTGATATTAACTGGAGAGCGCCGCGATATTCCAGGCATTTTGGCGGCGGCGGATCTGTTTGTGTTGCCCTCAGTTTCTGAAGGACTCCCTATTTCCATCATGGAAGCTATGGCGGTCGGCTTGCCTACGGTGGCAACCGATGTTGGCGGTGTTTCGGAACTTGTGACGGATGGCGAAACCGGCCTGCTTGTGCCGCCGCGCGCAACGGAAGCTTTGGCAAATGCCCTAACCACATTAGCGCTCAGTCCCGCGCTTCGGCAAGCTATGGGCGCAAATGGCAAGCGCCGAATTGAGAAAGATTTTTCGCCTGCCCAGATGGCCCAGTGCACAGCCGCGATTTATCGTGATAGGCTGCTCCGCAGGGGCAGACGAGGCTGACATGGCAACGAGCATCGCACAGTTCCGGCCAGGCAGGGATGATCAAGAAGTGCTTGATCTGCGCGCCGAGGTTTGGGGAGCGAACCACCCGCATACAACCAACGCGTTTTATGCTTGGCTTTTCGGCGACGATAGCTGCGGGGCAGCGTCAGGCATTTTAGTTCGACGAGATGAGAAGCTGGTTTGCTTTGCAGGTCTTGTGCCACGGCTTGCGCAATGCAAGGGCAAGACGATCCGTGTCGCGCATGGCCTCGATTTTATGGCATCGCCAAATCTGCACGGATTGTCAGGGCTTTATGCCTTCAAACTCGTCAAGGCTTGGCTCGATCACGCGAGAGAAATTGGTTACGATTTTGCCGCCTGTTATCCCAACGAGCAGTCGATACGGCTCTTGATATCCGAAAGATTGAACTGGAAAATTGTGGCGTCGCCAAACCTGCTCGTCTTACCGACACCCTCCGCCCGGTTTGATGAAACGCCGGTCAAATTCATTCCAAAAGAGCTAGTGAACGTGGGTGGAAAGATTGCCGCCGCCTTGCTTCTGCTGGTGCTGCCCATGGCGCGTTGGCAGGAGGAAATAGGACCACTGGACTTAGATGCCGATGCCGCAGCTCTCGATCGATTGTGGCAGCATGCAGACCAGAGCAAGTGCCAGTTTTCGCGTAACGCCAAAGTCCTGCAATGGCGCTATGGTCGGCACCCAGTTTATGATTACCGGATGCTCTGCCGCCGCAAACCAGGTGGATTACGCGGATTTATCGTGACGACTCATCGCAAGGTTATGGGCGTTGAATGCGTTTTGGTGGTGGATGGCGTATGGGAGGCCGATGACATGGAAACACCTCAAGCGCTGTTGTCAGCGGTCTACGCTAGAGCGCGATCGGAGGGGATAGGAATTGTCGGCGGGTTGGCACTGAAAGACACGAGTTTTTTTACAGCGCTAACACGTGCAAGGCTGATTCAGGTGCCTGCAAAGCTGGACCCGAAGCCATTTCATTTAGTCGGGTTCGCGCTGAGCGATGCGGCAAAGCCTTATATGGCAGAGGGCACATGGAGCACAGCCTGGGGTGACACTGATGTCGTCTGACAATGTTGCAAGCACGGCCAAGACCACAGCGCCTGCCCCTCAAGAGGATATGCTTGTAAACATAAACTATCTTCCACGCTACCAGAGTGTGTTACGGGAACACCTGCCGTCGGAGCTGAAAGCATTTGCGCCGTTCTTCGCCAATCTCAACAGGCTTTGTACCATGACCGCACTGTTGGAACGGCACGTAGGTGATACATCGAGGACAATTCTCAACGCCGGTTGCGGCCCGTTTGCTGCCGAGATATTTTCAGTGTCCTTCCAGAACAGGCGTGTCAGCTCGTTTGATTATACCAAAGGATTCGGCGATCTCTATCCCGTGCTCAGGCAGGAAGGCCACTTGGCAACAACTCATTTTGTGCGGGGCGACGCCAACACGATCGTCTATCCATTGCAAAGCTCTGACTTGATTGTTTTTCATGATATCTTCTATGAGCCCGCGCTCAATGTACCTGATGTCCTGGCCCGCTTCAAAACGTTCCTCAGACCCGGCGGCCACATCTATCTCGACTATATGAACCAAAGCACAGCTCGGCTGTGGCGTCTGCTCGGCAAAGAGAGACAGTACAAGCGCTATACGGCTGCACAAATACGAACGGCATTGGAAGAGAACGGTTTTGAGATTCTGGAACTGCAGCGCAGCAGCGGCACGAACAGCCGTGTTGTAAAACTTTTCAATCACGTGCTTTGGACGGTTTTTAGAACGAGTAACGCGTTCGCGCTGGTAGCCCGCAAGCGAACCTCCGGCAGGGTGTGATCGTGACGGAGCATGTTTCCGTGGTGATTCCCAATTGGAACGGCCTGAAATGGCTGGGGCCATGCTTGCAATCCTTGCGGCTCCAAGACTTCAAGGATTTCAAAGCTATTGTCGTCGATAATGGTTCAGTTGACGGTTCAGTCGCTTTCATGCGCGAGCAGTTTCCCGAGGTACAAATTGTAGAATTGCCGGTCAATGTCGGTTTTGCGGCAGGGATGAACGCAGGCATTCGTGTAGCAAAGGGAAGCTATATTGCAGCGCTCAACAATGACACAGAAGCTGATCCGCAATGGCTTTCGAGCATGGTCAAGGTCATGAATGGGCAGCCGCAATTTTCAGTCTTCGCCTGCAAAATCATGGACTTTTCCCGGCGTGATATTTTTGACTCGCTTGGAGACGGATACAGCCGCAGCGGCCTGTCTTTCAAACTCGCTGCACGCTGCAAAGATGACGGCAGTTTTGTTGAGCCGTTTGAAGTCTTCGGTGCATGCGCGGCGGCCTGCATCTACCGCAAATCAATGCTTGATGAAATCGGTTTGTACGACGAGGATTTTTTTGCCTACATGGAAGACGTCGATTTGTGCATCCGTGCAAGGCTGGCAGGATATCGCTGTTTAGCCATCCCTGATGCCATCGTGTACCATGTCGGAAGCGCCACAAACGGCGGATCGGCGTCAGCGTTTTCCGTCAGATTGACAACCAGAAACCTGTTTGCCGTCATACTTAAAAATTTACCGCTCGCAATGTTGCCGCGTATGCTCTGCACCGCGTTTCTCGTCCAACTGGCCGCTGTCGGGCAAGCATTTACGACCAATAAAAGGCCGTGGTTGAAACAGCATTTCGGTGCCTATATTAAAGGCCTCGGCGAAGCCCTAACGGCGGTGCCTACAACACTTGCCAAGCGCAAAAAGACCGCACCTTTGCGTAAACTCCGCGCGGCGGAATTCGCCCAGGAGCTTAACAAAGCAAAACACATGCGGCGGGCAATAGAGCAAAAGCTAACGGGATCAATGTAAGGTATTTGAAAGCGGTGTATTGCAAATGCAATTACTGGCTAATGCTTGCAGCCGACGGGTCTTACGGGATCCTGCGCGGCGTCAGCGTATCCCGGCCAACCGATGGACGGCGGCACGCCTTTAAAAATCTACAACCACGCCTCGAGATACACCTAAGTCAATACTTTCGGCTCAAGGCGACCGTTCACCGGCAGGTCAATGAAAAAAGTCTTGCCCGCGTCCGGTGCGTTGGCAAGTGTGGCCTCATCCATCTGTTTATAGGCTGAGGTCACGATCATACGATCTGCCGCCTTTCCAACAAAGGCCGGGCAAGACGTTTGCGGCGATGTCTCAACCGTAACGGATTTTGATTGAACGCCCTCCGGTGAAATGCAGGCGATTTCACCTGCGCCCCATCGGGCATTCCAGATATTGCCGTCGGCATCGCAGACTGAGCCGTCGATCCAACCCTTGCCTTTGTGCTCATAAAACAAATGTGGCACGCCAATTGGCAAAGCGGTTGAGGGATCTATCACAACCTGCATCAGGCGATGCGTCGGTGTATCAACAAAATAGGCTGTTGCACCGTCGGGCGAGAAACAGATTGAATTCGGGATCGTGATATTCGGATATAGTACTTGAACCTTACCCTTGTAGAAGTGATAGATCGCGCCCGCACCTTGTTCCTCGTCAATGCCCATTGTCCCGAACCAGATCGCGCCGGACGGATGCGCCCGTGCGTCGTTCGAACGGGTTATCGGATTGTCCGCCTCAACGGCAGTGTGGAAATTAAGCGTACCCGTTGCCCGGTCCCGCAGATGAAATCCGTTTTCTGCAAGAATCAATTGGCGTTGAGCATCGATTGAAAATATCGCGCTTGCCATGAAAGGCAGGTCGTGAAGGCGGAGTTTTTGGGTTGCAAACGGATATTCGATCAGCGTCTTGCCCAAAATATCGAACCAGAAAAGCGTGTCTGTTTCAGCCTCATAGGACGGGCCCTCACCCAAACGGCAGGCATGTCCATCCAAGATGCGAACATTCTTGGTCATTGGTCAGCCTCATCATAGGCTGCGATGGATAGAGCTGCACGTTTGGCGACTTCGGATGCTGAAAATCCCGGTTTGTAGAGACTTGAGCCAAGTCCGAATGTGCGGACACCGATTTTCATATAATCGGCAAAGTTCACCTCTGACACACCGCCCACCGCCCCGACGATGCAATCATGGGGCAGAATGGCTTTGATGGCGGAAATGCCGGACGGACCAAGAATGCTGGCAGGGAAGAACTTCAACGCTGATGCGCCGGACTTGATAGCGAGAAGCGCCTCTGTCGGTGAGAGAACACCTGGCATCGAGACCATGCCGTGATGCGCGGCGCTGGCAAGCACTAAAGGATCGACGTTCGGTGTCACCAGCAAACGCCCTCCCGCATCATGCAGCCGGTCGACATTTTCAGGGGTCAATACGGTTCCTGCGCCGACCCAAACAGTGCTTGGTGCGATTTCGGCGAGGGCTGCAATTGAATCAAACGGAGCGGGAGAGTTCAGCGGGATTTCAATCGCTTCGAACCCTGCAAGGATGAGCGCCTCACCAATGCCAACAATTTCGTCCTTCTTCACGCCGCGTAAAATGGCAACGAGATTGCGTTTGAGGTTGGGCCAAGTGGCGGACTTCATGCTTTCATCCTTTCGGAGACTGACCAAAATGATTGCGCGGCGGCAAATAACCCCGCTCGCACCACCTGTTCGGCATCGACATTTTCAACGCTTATGCCCGCTAGGGCCAACGCGGTTCCATAAAGGCTACCCAATCGTCCAGAGCCGACGAGGGTGATCTTTTTCGCTTTGAAGCTTCTTTGCGCCGCGCCAATTTCCGCCCCGATCAGCAGGCCCGACAAAGTGGCGCTAGCCCTTGGCACGGTGAGACCTTGCAGCAGACTTGCAGCACGAATGGCGAAAAGACGGGCGCTGAGTTGCCCGGGGTCTGCCATCAATTCGCTGCACGCTTTGAGAAAATCAGGGTCGTCCGGCATCACCCGCGTCGCGGGATCGACGCTGTGCCGAAGGAGCGAAGCTGTCGAAAACAGGTGAAACAATTCTCCGGTGAGAAACGTCGCAAAGGACGTCACCGCGCGGCCTTCCAAACGCACCCATTTGCAATGGGTGCCGGGCATGCACACCGTCTGATCGCTCCCGAAATTCGGCAGGCCAAGCAGTTGCGTCTCCTCGCCGCGCATAACGGAGGGACTGGTTGCATCCCTGTGCGATATACCGGGCAATATCCGAATATCGCGGGTCGGGTGCGCCACCTTGATGGCGTTCAACAACACTTTATCGAGCGATGCGGGCTTCTCGACATAGGGCGCTTCGACCCAGCCTTGGCGCGAGCCTGCCATGCCACAAATGACAACGGGAAGCTCAGCCCCGGCACCCAGCTCGGATAGTTTGCGTTCCAGAACGCTTTGAAAGTCGCGGTCCACAACTCGCGTAAGGCCCTCATCGCTGCGTATTTCATTGAGCGGTGTCCCGTCTGCTGCCAGCAGCCACAGGCGCAAATTGCTGGTTCCCCAGTCGGCTGCAACACAAAAAGGGGAATTGGCCGGCATCAAAAATCCATGTTCTGACAGGTAGTTTGTTGGAGGAGTTATCGTGGTCAGAGGTGCGCAATGTCAAGCCGCAAGCGACAAGTGCCCTTGATTTTGGTGGTTTGAACCCCCACACAGGCATCACGTGTTTCAATTCCAAATTCATGCAATGAAAGTCATACCATGGCGCTGAAAATTGCCGTCCAGATGGACCATATCAGCAAGATCAACATTGCGGGCGACTCGACCTTTGCGTTGTGTCTTGAGGCGCAATCACGCGGTCATTTGCTGTTCCATTACGTGCCGGATCAATTGTCGCTTCGCGGCGATACGGTGACTGTGAAACTTGAACCCCTCACTGTGCGTGACACGAACGGTGACCACTTTTCACTTGGCGAACCCGTCCGAACCAATCTTGCTGAAATGGACGTGGTTCTTCTGCGCCAAGACCCGCCGTTTGATATGCATTATATTACAAACACATATCTTTTGGAGCGTGTACATCCAAAAACATTGGTGGTGAACGATCCAAAATGGGTGCGTAATTCGCCGGAGAAAATATTTGTCACTGAGTTTTCCGACCTGATGCCGGAAACACTGATTTCGCGCGATACAGAAGAAATTCTCGCCTTCCGAAAAGAGTTCGCCGACATCATCTTGAAGCCTCTTT